>JAOTSL010000257.1 GCA_029864945.1 Gammaproteobacteria bacterium | reverse complement strand
GCTCTGATATAATGTAATTAATAACAGGAATAAAATTGTTAGATATATAAGGGCCGTTCTAGAAGCATGTAAATAAAATACAGCTAGTGACAAGTAAAAGAATTTGCTTTTAAAAACAAAAAAACTACTAGTGGAGGTAATAAAATGAAAAAAATAACAGTTAAATTAACCCTTATAGCGCTAATGTTTACAGTTTCACTGTTTCTTTTACCCGTGTCTTCTGTTATTGCTGCAGATTGTTCTTCTGCACAAATAAAAATGATCGGTATTAATCCTGGTGCTGGGGGAATTGGAGCGAGTGATACAAAAGTTAGTCTTCTAAATAACACTACAGCGACTGTGGGAATAGATTGGGAACCAGGCACTCAAAGAATGTTCTTCTTAAGTGCAGATTTAGGAGATGCGGGCTTAGCAACTTTACTTACAGCTTCGTCTTTAGGTAAATCTGTCTGGGTACGAATTGCCGATGAGGCTATTGTAAACTCTCTCATTACAATAATATACCTTTCTGAATAATGAATAGGAAATAATATATAATATAGATTTTCTTCATTTTTTTAATAAACAACAAGAACCGAGGCCTAAGGGCTCGGTTCTTGTTGTCCCCCTCCAACTGATTACTCTTACTGTAGTTTCGGTCAAATGATCTGATACTTGATTTAGCTCATCTAGAGTAATGTCATGCCTCTAAAACGCGTCCTCAGGGTCACGCAGTTTCTTTATCAAGCTGAAGGATCGTATCTGGTCACAGGGTTTGCAACTAGCTGATTTAAGGTAGCCGAGCGACCTTGAATTTACTTTTCTGTGCTTTCCAAAAAAAAATACGGTCCTCATCATTTTTCACGGACGCCACTGATCGTATTCGTGTATGGTTTTCTCATAAATGTGAGAATTAACCTTGACGAAAGCTATCGGCAATATTCGCGGGCGTCACATTAGCCACGCAGATCTGAATACAATCCAGTCCGTTGTTGTTAAACACTGGAGCAAATGTCATGCTGCGATCTCTCGGCATCTTTGCGAACAGTGGAACTGGAGACAAAGCAACGGCACGCTAAAGGATTGTGCTTGTCGGGCAGTGCTGGTTGGCCTTGAGCAAAAAGGCTTTATTGAGCTACCTCCCAGGCGAACCGGCAACACCCGCCAACTTCATTACGATATCGACACCTCAAATATTTTCGGCAAGCTCCATGACTTCTCGTCACCAGTGCTCAATATGGCACGCAGTGCTAATGATATGGTCCTTTGGAATTACTTGATTGAACATTACCACTACCTCTGCAATCCGGTAATCGTTGGTGCAAACTTGAAATACCTTGTCTGCATCAACGAAAGATCGGTGGCATGTCTGGGTTGGTGATCTCCTGCCTGGCAAGTTGCCTGTCGAGACAAGCTTATTGGCCTGGATTCCAGCACACGACAGGCCAAGCTGCATCGAATAGTCAATAACGTAAGATTTTTCATATTGCCATGGGTACGCATCCCTCATCTAGCTTCAAAGGTATTGGTTGCTAATATTAGTGTTTTGGCCGATGATTGGATGGCGCATTACTCACATCCTATCACCATGCTTGAAACATTTGTTGATCAATGCCAAGTTTAAAGGCACATGTTTCAAAGCTGCAAACTGGGGCTACCAACTTAAGCCGGGATAAAATCTTGCCAGGCACAACAAAATCTTACCTGAATTATCTTTTTTTGATAGCCTGAAATCGGTTATGGAATGTTTTTTGAAAAAAGCTCTTTAACTTTTCGTAAATAAATAGCATTTTTTCGTTATGAATTCATTAACGGAAAAAATACGATTTATCGGTGGCAGAATTTTTGCGGTTTTAAAGACGTCTAGGAAGCTGACCGTCAGAGACCTGGCAAAACAAGCGAACACGAGCAAAAGTAGTGCTCATCGCCAAGCTCTAGGGATTAAAAAAAGAAATATCCATCCTGAATCTTCTTTTTGGGAACAAGAAGAGGGATACGAGTGGATCAGGCTAGTTTATTTTGGCACATTGTTAATATTTGGCGTTGAGCAAGGAGTGGGGGCCGATAACCTTTCTAGATTTTTTAAAATGCTTCGGCTTGATACACATATCGGAACATCACCGTCGTCTATTCGGGCCTCACTAACTGCGCTTCAGGATATGATTATTAGATTTCAAGAAGAAGTCGAAAAATGCCAGGGAGGTGCAATCAAAAATGTGATAGGGGCTGCTGATGAAACATTTTTCGGTAATTTGCTCATCCTGGTGTTCATGGATCTGTCATCGGGTTATATCATTTTAGAGGATATCGCCGATGGCCGAAGTTTCGATACATGGCTTAAAATGGCGGAACCGCGCCTTGAGCAGTTAGGTGTAAAAGTACAATTACTAGTGTCTGATCGAGCAAAAGCCCTTATAAAATTAGTCGTTGATGGGTTTAATTGTGAGCACCACGCTGATATTTTTCACAGCCAGAATGATATCAGCAAATGGATGGGTTCTGCTCTTGGACGTTGCAAAAGCAAAACTAAAAGAAACCTGAATAAATGCGTGGCAAGCCAAGAAAAAGCTGAAAAAAGGGAAGCAAGCAAAACAATTGTGGAGACCAAGGTTAAGCAAGTCGAGCAAGCCAAGGCTGAAGACCGAGTAGCTACTCAAGATTTAGATGATTATCGTAAAACACTAAGAAAAATCTCACTAACTATCCATCCATTTAAGCTTAAGGACAACAATGCACAGGATTCCGCAAACGCTAAAAAAGCGCTGCGAGAGCAAACTAAGAATATTAAAACATTAGCTCGTAAGCGCGGTATTTATGATAAGAACGGTGTGATGAATAAATTTAAAAATCAAATAAGTGAGTTGGTTCCTTCAATTGTTTTTTGGTGGTTACTGGTGCTTACTAATCTGCTAAGTCAGGGGTTTAGGAGTAAAGAGCTGCTGGATTGGTCAATGTTCTATCTTTTGCCAACGGTTTATTGGCACAAGCAAATGAAGAAAACCAAAAACACAACCATTCGAAAAGAATATGAAAAAGCATGGGGAAAAGCTCTTGTTGTTTATCACACACACGCTTTGACAGGAACATTTAGCGAAGATGAGATTCTCTTTTGGCAAAATTGGGCTCAAGAAATGGTGGTAAAATTTCATCGAGCCTCCTCAGCAGTTGAAGGACGTAATGGGTTTTTAACCCAAATTTACAATAACCATAGAGGATTGAGCCCCAACCGTCTAAAAGCACCTGCTGTTTTGCATAACTTCTTTATAACACGCCCCGATGGTAGTACTGCTGTAGAGCGATTGTTTGGTGAAAAACCACCAGACTTATTAGAATGGTTGCTGCACCGGATGGGTGAGTTGCCCTTGCCACGCAAGTCTAGAAAGCGTGTCAAAAGTAACCCATTGAATTTACTTTCTGTCCCGGCTTAAGTTGGTAGCCCAAACTGGAAACAGCAATTCCCGCTGGTGTGCATCGGGCTAAAAGTACATCGAAATTTAATTACTCTTTCGTAGTCTCCATTGATGAATATTTATTAAATTAATTTACACGAGGCGGGTAACTTGCTCAAATCAAATACTATATTTCGCCATGTAATTTCATTTTTCTCTTGATATTCCCATAATAATGAGCACTCCTTTTTTGTAGCAATATTAAACAGTTACAAAAAAGGAGTGCTCATGTCTAATTTCACAAGTCTCGAAAGAAAAATCAACACCGCTAGAAAGCGAAATAAAAAAATTAAGCTCCGGAAACACCTCAATGCCGACACGCTTATCAAAAAGACGGTCCGGGGAGTATTTGAAAAGATAGAGGATCACCGCACGAATAACTTCAAAATCCCTTTGGTCGGTAAATATTCGGCTACCCCAAGTCCTGCCGAACCCCGTGGACAAGAGTTTTTCTGAAGTTTGATTTCAATGAAAACAACCAGATGTCTTTAATTGGAACAGACTGTTTAT
>JAOTSL010000256.1 GCA_029864945.1 Gammaproteobacteria bacterium | reverse complement strand
GCACCACTAACACCCGACTTACAATCAGCGATCAAATCTGTGGCATCTATCAGCCCATGCTTTAACAGAGGAGCGTATGCCAATTGAACAGAAGTGGGATAACAACCTGGGTTAGCTACCAATCTAGCCGCTTTTATCTGCTGCCTGTTCATCTCAGGCAGACCATAAACAGCCTCACCTAACAACTCAGAACAAGCATGAGGCATGCCGTACCACTTCTCCCACTCGGATTCCGATTTGAGACGAAAATCTGCTGCCAAATCAATAACTTTTGTGCCTTTATTCAGCAGTTCTGGCACCATTTTCATTGCAACACCATTTGGTGTGGCAAAAAAGACCAGATCGCACTGCCCCAATGTATCGATATCCGGCTCAGTAAATGGAATATCTACATGACCACGTAAATTAGGAAACATTTCGGAGACAAGAACACCCTTTTCCGATCTGGAGGTGATTACCTCCAAAGAAACTTCTGGATGCTGGGCCAATAAACGCAATAACTCCACACCGGTGTAACCGGTTCCACCCACAACGCCGACTTTAATCATTTTATATATGCTTCTTAAAAATTAGGAACTTCAGATGGTTTTACACAAAATTAGTTAAGGCGTAAACAAAAAAAAGCCCCGACGAAATCACCTGGGCTTTTAACGAAAAATATTCGTTATTTAAATCAAGTTAGAATATAGCTAATAATTGAATTGAAGCTCGGCCATCAATACCTTTAGCATTCGTATTTTCAGCTTTATTTATTGCAGCCGCCGCGTCAACTAAAGTTGGGTGCGTGATGACATTAGGCACTTCCATGCTTCTCATTTCATAGTTAACTATTATGCGTGTTTTCTTGTTTAAGAAATACTGTGCACCGAGTGTTGTCGTTGTGAACGTTCGCTCAGCATTGTTATTATCAACTCCGCGATTCAGCACGTCATAACGCAAATCCAGTTCCAAATTCTTCATCAATTTATAGCCAAAATCCGCGTAATAAGCATTTGCTTTACCATCTAAAAGATAATTCAACGAAGCATTAACACCATTTAAACTCTTTGACTCAATAGTGGCGCCACCGTCAGTACCATTTCGAATCAAACCACTCGCCGTCATATATTCAAAACAGCTCGGTAAGCCCCTTTACGAAAAGTAGCACCCACTCCAGAACGGTCTCTGTTATACACACCAGGTTTTTCCTCAGTCAAAGTACGCTTACCTTTATGAGCCCACACATAGGCTTTCACACCATCACGACGAGCACCTTTACCACCATAAACCTGCTCAACAGATAAATAACCATAGATATCTTTTTTGCCGTTATTATCCTGACGATTAATGCCATTGCCGTTACCAATCATACCCGCATAGGAAATTTCAATATTTTTCATTTTTATCGTGTCAAACAACTGAACACCAGTATCACGGAAAGCACCAACGCCACCATTTGATTTATTCACATATGTACCAGGTTTTGTGCCTGCTATCAGGTCATCGGTAGTTGACGACCCATCACCGTTAGCAAAGCGCTCCATCAACAGTTGATCTGTACCGTTGGTGAAATTGACATAATCAAACGCATGAATCGCTTGCAACCCTTCTTCAGAGCCAGGCGTTTTGAATTGACCTATGCGCAATCGTGCAAATGGAACATGATTTAAGGTAACACTTGCATCAGTCAAATAAGCGCCACCACCAGGAACGGTAATTTCATTGTGGCCAAACTCAGTCAATAGAAAATAATTAACTTTGTTATCCAATGGAAAACCTTGGCCTCGCACACCAATTCGCGCACGTCGAATATTCATCGTTGCCCGACTACTACGATCTGGGCCTACAGTGTTAGGCGCCATATCGCTACCCTTCCACGCAGCAGCTGGCACTTTTGTGGCATCAAGATATGTTGCTTCAGCTTGCACAAAACCCCAAACCTCCGCACGACCAACTGCGCCGGGAGTTTCAGTGCCCTGCAGCATCAACCAGTTTGCAGCTTCTGCCACTTGAGTTATTACACCAATTGATAACGCACTTACCACGCTAGCTACTGCAAGAGTAAATTTACTCTTTAACATTCTCACAATTCTTTACCTCTTTAAATAATTCTTTTCACACTACCTGGTGATTCATTTTTTTGTAATAAGACTCATCTCAACATTATGGCTTAACAAGCACGAAACCTTTTTCAACCAAATCAATAATTGTTACCACACCGGGCCTAACAGCTGTGGCATATTTAGTTAACACAGGTTTATAGCCTAATACTTTTGTCATTTTTTTCAGGGTATTTGTACACGCACTAAAACGTACGCCACTAGCATCCAGACCTTGGATGCGACCTTCATTTGCATTGTCTGCAAACAATAAACGTAAGCCTGGGCCAAAAGCAACGATTTCTACATCAACAGCGTCAGGGCCATAATATTTAACAAGGTTGCTGGCAACGTTGAGAACAAGAGTTTGCTTGATAGGATTGGTGTCACTAATTTGTAAAACAACTTTTTTTTCCGCGAACGGTTTATCCGCAGCATAGACTAACCCACCCCCACACATAAAAACTAAAGAAACGCACCACAAAACTGCGGCAAATATCCGACTTCTCATTTTTCTCTCCTCAAAAGTAATGGTTTAAGCTATATCAATATTTTATATTTGTTAGCCCGCCCCCTTCAGCATCCTCGTTTTAAATCATTACTGTCCTGCAGCATTTTTCGGAAGCGCTTCATCATATTCAAAAAACTTTTCTAGGAGGCTCTAATTATATCGCTGCCACATGTAAGATATAACGTACTCGATTTGCTCCTCCGATAACACATATCGCCAGGCAGGCATTGCTGTATTTTCTTTTCCATTCGAAATTATTGTTTTAAGCTCCTGTTTGCTATATGTCACCTGAATGGATTTTTCTGTGAAATTTTTAGGGTGCGGCTCAATAAACTGCCCTATCCAGTGTTTGCCACTACCGTCTGGTGCATGGCAAAAAGCACAATTATTCTGGAAAATTATCTGGCCTTTTTTCTCTGAATCCGAACCAGGAACATAAACCTTTTGTATATCGTGCAATGCGTAAGGACTAGCTTGGCTTATAGCATCTGCCTTATCAACCTGCTTATGCGTATATTTATTACGCGGCCAGGACAACGGTCTACTTTCCCAAATAACACCATCTTGATTTACTTTCCCTCGGTCATGACAACTTATGCAAGACGCAAGAAATAGTTGTTTACCAGAACGCTGAATTTCGGATAACTTTTCATCCGCTATATCCAAAGGGATCTCGCCGGTAGCAAAAGGATAAGCAATTTTATATTTTTCATGATTAAACCAGCCATTTTCTTCCGTATGATATCGCGTATTTTTTAATTTTTGCTGCATAAATGCGTGGCGAACAAAATAAACAACAGCATCAATATCATCATCTGTTAATAGAGACCGAAAAGACATCATGGCCGTATTTTTTTTGCCAGACAAAACCACTTTTATCATTTTTTCATAGGACAATGACTCAAGAGAGGTTTCAGTAAACGCAATTGGAGGGGGAGATAAATAGCTCGCGGCTAAGGTTTTTGCATCACCGGAATA
This sequence comes from Gammaproteobacteria bacterium, assembly GCA_029864945.1. Taxonomy (GTDB): domain Bacteria; phylum Pseudomonadota; class Gammaproteobacteria; order S012-40; family S012-40; genus CALZJE01. The sequence goes on along the minus strand of JAOTSL010000256.1, from coordinate 396 downwards.
GCCATGACAAAAATAGCAACGATAATTGTATATTGCTTGCCCACGCTGAAATTTTTGATCGCTTGCATTTGAGTCCGTCGCCTTAAAATTAGTGGCTAAGGCTTTTTTTTTAGCTCTGCGGCATCAGCAGTCATAATAAATTGCTGAAACACATATTCGGCAACATTTGCTATTTCTTGTTTTGATAAAACGCTCGACCAAGCCGGCATGACCGAACCGCGCTTACCGTGACTAATTGATGTAAACAGACGCGGGCGATTAAATACCATACGGCTTTCGCTAGAGGTAAAGTTTCGCGGCCGCGGATAATTAAAATGTGATCGAGGACCTTCCCCATCACCTTTTTTACCATGACAGGTAAAGCAGTTTGATTCGTAAAAAACTTTACCACTAACG
>JAOTSL010000066.1 GCA_029864945.1 Gammaproteobacteria bacterium | reverse complement strand
TTCTTCTTTTAAATCACGAAGAATTCGTAGAATCGCAAGTGAGGCTTCTTTAAAATAGTATTGTTCACCACTGATGTCTGTGATCCGAAAATCAACATCTTTTAATGTTTTACCTGAATCGCTCATAACATTGCGAATAGCTTGTACTAATCCGTCAGCGCGTAAAGGTTCACCGGAATTCAAATAAGCTTTTTCTTTCCCTAAACCTACGCCATAGCAAATTAACTCTTCAGGATTATTTTGCTCTGGCAGCCCGATCAATATCGCCGCTGCTGCCTCGCCAGGTATAAAGCCATTTGAATTATTACTGGTAAGAATGCGGTGATGTTTTTCAAATTCTGAAAGCGTCTGAGCAACTAACAAGGTATCAACACCGACAATCAAACAATGAGATACCCCATCTTGATATAGTAGTTTTCGTGCTTCACCCATGGCCGCTGCGCCTGACACTCTCCCATAGGAAAATATCTTTGATTTTTCATGAAACTTCATATCAAGTTCAGTCGCTATTTCCTCAAATAGTATTTTATCAATACCTTCAAATCTTCCGGGACGGTTCTTCTCTGCTACGCATAAAAATATCGGGATATTTTCTGTAGGGATTTTCACACCATCTACACATTCTGTTATTGCACGAACTGCCATTTTGACGAGTTTTTTACGTCCTCGCCAAGGTTGTTCTAGCTGAACCTCTGAACCTAATATCCACTCACCACCGTCGTCCATAAATCGTGTTTCTTCAAAATTATCGATAGCACTACGAATGGCTGCGCAGGATGATTGAGAGTTTAAACCAACTCCGCTAATCATTCCTGCCGATTTAATGGCGAATGGCATAGACATTACGCATCCTCCGCTTCTGCTTTTTTAGACTTAGCTAACGCATTCAATGATGGATAATATTCTTTACCCAAGTCACGCGCGCGATACCATGCTCTGGACATTTTACCAACTATGACTTGATTTACTTCGAACATATCTTTTTTTAACGGAAGAGAAGTGCGTGCAATCATGGTAACTCGTTTTTCTTCTGGCTCGATATAGATGGTATCAACTACTGCTTGATGATGTACTTTTTCGTAATTTTTTAAGGAGAACTCTACAGGAATATCCATCTTTGGTAATCTAAACTGATAAAAACCATTCGGTGTTAAGTTTTTTAAGGAGACTACTTCGCCACCGCGCGGATAATGCATCTGTTGGTCGAATGGTGCAGCTTGAAAATAACGGTTATCAAAATCAGGTGGTAAAAATGGAAAAATATTATCTAACCAATTGTCATCATAGGTTCCGCCGAGTTTACTGCGAGGAGTCCATCCTCGTCCAACAGGTCCAAATGACATGGGTTTATATTTCCCACCCGGTCTGATAATAGGTTGTCCAATTTCTTCTGTATTAGGCAGTGGCATACCTTCAAGTTCCATTCTATATTTGGAAAAACCAGCACCCGCAGGATTGGGAGTAAAACCGGTGTGTTTGGATTCATCGGTGTGGGTGTTATCAATTCCGCCAAATGCATTGTCATAACTGATTGGCATTGAGATAAATCTATCGGGCTTTATGGTTCCCGCAACTAACATAGTTTTATACCATTTACGATGGCCCACAACGTTGAATGATTTATCAATGGGGCCTACTGTTAGTCTGACTTGTAATGATGAGATTGGTTTTTTTTCAGGGGCGTAAGCTTTACCATGAAATAATACATCGCAATAGGGTTTGATAGGGGCGTAATCTGATTCGTAGATCGGTGCAGATAAACCTGGCTCTCCGCTGAAGGTATCTGATTCAACTAATGGTAGTTGTTCTTCTGCCAATTTTAAATCATAACCTGTCTCGGGGAATGAATAGGTGGCTTTAATAACAATCACTAAACTTTCTCGGCCACTGGGGTCCATTCCCATGGTGTAGGCGGCATTCATCTTGGTTGCGTTTTTTAACTCCATTTAAAAACATCCACACTTACTTACGTTAAATAACCACATTGCGATTAAATACTAATTTAAATGAACCGATCCACCTTTGATGCGATTCGCCCCACTAGATCGACTTAATAAATAAGCCCCCTTAATTAAAACTTTCCCAGCCCGCGTCAAAGTAATACTAGACTTTCCACACTTAAGCACTATCTCTCTATCAGCCTCAAACACCAATGAATCCTGCCTGTCTTTGATAACTTCAGCTTTAGTAGGATTCAAATCCTTTGCTTTTATCACTTTCTTGATAATACCTGTCACAATCGGTTTACTGCTATCACCACCATCAAAGACGACTAACACCTCAGCACCATCAAGATCTGAGTTAATATCTATGGACGAGTTTCGTAATGGAACTAAATAATTAGTATCAACCGGGTGGGTGACAAAATATTCAAGTGGATTTTCAGAATAGATCAATTTACATATATAGCTACCTAACAACTTTTCAGCAGCATTGTAATTTTCTGCTATTTCTTCAGTTGTTAAAATAATCTGCTCTAAAGAAAAATTCTCTTCGAGAAATTCTTCTTTTTGTTCCAACTGCTGAGTATCCATGACTGTTTTAGTATCCATGTTAATTCGCTAATACCTTTTTACCTTTGATGACGACATTTTTTTTCGCTTTTATATTAATCTCACCTTTTGCATTAAAATTGATATCTTTACCTGAAATCGTAATGGTTCCATCTTTTTTCATTAACAGAGTGGCTTTACCTACTTTAATTGTTAGTTCGTCGGCAATATCAATCACACCTTTTTTACCACCTTTTAAGGCGTAGTCATCACCACAAGTATAGGTGATTTTTTTACCTGCGCTAACGGACTTATCCTTGCCGATATTCTCACTGCTGTTTACACCGACGTTGACAGATTTTATGGCACCTATCTCTTCTGCTTTAGCACCACCAATTGTTTCATTCATTGCAGCGCCGACACATACTTGATAGCCCCCACCGATGGAGAGTTCTTTTGCAATACCGATAGTTTCTGCTTTGTTGACGGCTATGGTAATAGTTTCATTATTGCCTACAGTTTCTGAGCGATTGGCTCCTATTGTAATGGTCTCATTACTGCCAACTGTTTCAGTTCTATTGCTGCCAATTGTGATTGTTTCATCTGTACCAACGATTTCTGTGCGATTATTGCCTATGGAAATGGTTTCATCATTGCCGATAGTTTCTGAGCGATTATTTCCAACGGTTGTTGATTCGTCATTTTTGACGTTGTTGTTTTGATCTTTCTCTGCCTGAATAAAAAGTTCTTCACTGTCCTTTTTATCCTCAAAACGAATCTCATTACAATTCGCGGCCCCACCTCCCGTTGTTGATCGAGTTTTCCAACCGCTTTGGGTTTTATTCGCAGGTAAAGCGTATGGAGGCATGTTGTCCGCGTTGTAAACACTGCCTATAACTAATGGTTGGTCGGGGTCACCTTCTAAAAAACTAACGATGACTTCATGCCCTATGCGGGGGATAAATATCGCGCCCCATTGTTTGCCTGCCATTTGTTGGCCGACTCGGAGCCAGCAAGAACTGTTTTCATTTTTTTCCCCAACACGATCCCAGTGAAATTGCACTTTAATTCTGCCAAATTCATCGGTGTATATCTCTTCACCTGATGGCCCGACTACAATGGCCGTTTGTAGACCTTGCACTACGGGTTTGTGCGTGACTCTTTCTGGGCGGCAGGGTATGTTATCGGGGATGCATTGGAAATCGTTTGAATATTCACGCCCACCGGTTTCGCCGGGATCATAACTATTTTCCCGTGCGTAATGGGAGATTGATGAGATGATGTAACTTTTATCTTGTTCGGCACCAACCTCGTGTAAATTTAATGTAAACTTTCCACCCGCTATAAAACTACGATACGTTCCTGAAGCGTGAATATAATTATAAGCAGCTTCTTCCTCTTCTATACGCACTTTTGTTAAGCCATCACCATCACCACGAGCTTGATATAATCCTGGGTAATCATAACGTTCAAAATCCGCAGCTGTACTGAGTTCGATCATGGTATTAATGGTAGTACTGATATCATTGCTAGGTGTTTTAAAACAGTAATCTGTTTGCGACCATTTTCCGGGTATTAATGAATATTGGTTTTCCCATTTATTGAGGTGATCACCGCTTTTGCCTGCGGTAAAATATCTAGCTTCGCTTTCTGTGCATGTATCGTGAATGGTTGCTTTATCGGCTAGTACTAATGTGTGTTTTCCCTCTTCATGTTTAAAATAGTAGAAGATACCCTCCTCTTCCATTAGGCGAGAAACAAAACTAAAATCTGATTCGCGATACTGCACACAATATTCTCTTGTTCGAAAATTGCCTTGTGTTGAAATTTCGTAATCCGTATAGCCATGTGAGTTAAACACTTTTTCTATCACCGCTTTCACATCCATATTTTGAAAAAGACGGCAATCACTATGTAACTGTAATAGATGCAACCAGGGAACTAACTCTGCATAATAGGCGCGATAACCATTACCTTGTATGGCACCCGCAATGAATTGAAATATATAACCGTTAATTATTCGTTTTGTGACGTTGTCGGAAAGTAGTAGTGTGATGTCAACTTTTTTCCCAACGATATCGTCTGGAAGAATATTAAAATTTGCTGACAGAAGTTCGAGACGAAATTGGTAAGGTTTAGAAATTGATTCAGTGCCAGAAAAAGAAACCAATAGAACGTCATCCCCAAGTGGGGTGTCGATTCTAATAAACTTATCTTCTTGCGTGAGTCCGTTCATGCAAATTCCTAGTGTAGCAACATATCAATCTATATACGCGCTAGTGGTTAGGTTTTAATACTATAAGTTTTATTTGTTACCTTGGTGTGATTTACAATACACCTGGGCTTAAATATATTCAAGCCATTTGTGATTGTTTGATTTAGCCTACCATACGCCTAATAACACAAGCGTTTTTCAGACTATAAACTCACAACACTATCCTGACACAGAGGGCCGCTATAAACATATTGAATAATGATAAAACAATTAAATTTTGTACATGTCTCAAAATATTAACGTTACATATTTAGTGGAAATATAAAAGAATTCAAGCGGATCTAGACACTCAAAAATAATTCTTTACAACTCAGCTCGGATATTATAATTTCCAGCTTCAATTCCTAGCACAGAATATTTAGTGATTTATACCCTCACAGATTAATTTGTAACAAGCCAATTAACTTACAAGCAAAGCAAAACAAAACAAAACGATAAACATAAGGCGAAAAAATGAGCGACGCAACAATTCGACAAGGTTTAGGTGATTTCAGCAGTATTGTCTGCTTCCGATCTATTGTAACAGGGCTAGAAAAAGTTATGGGCAAGGATGCGGCAAGAGGGAACTTAATTCGAGCGGGTCGTTTACGCGGTATTGAGATCATCAAAAGCTTAGGGTTAAGCAACACAGATAAACCAATTGCCGAGTGGTCTACGTTAGTTGAAAATGCCATTGGAAAAAATGGAACACGCCTTTGTACTATTGCTAAAATCGAAGAAAATGCCGGCGTTTATCGCGTATTCCTTAGTGATACAATTTGCTCTGCCAATGAAGAAATTGGCTCTGAACGCCAACTATCATTTACACAAGGCGCTATCCAGGGTGCGCTAGAAGAAGTTACAGGCCATCGACTTTCAGGTGAACAGACTGGCAGCATATTACGTGGCGACGATTATGACATCGCCGACTTTAAAGTAAGATAACTTCCTGCAAATTTATTCTAAGTGAGTCAGGTCTGACCTGAAGTATAGCTAAGTTTTATCTGACTTATTTCTGACCCGTTATTGTGTCACATCCTTGATGTTTATCTACCACTGCAATTGCTTATAGAAAAATGAACCAAGTCATGTCGACGACATGACAACAAACCTATTAATTTCTCAAATCGAAATGGGTTAATAATAAATTTTCCCGCCGCTTGCTGAGGGGGATTCGGTATCAGTGATTGACGGGGCTGTGTCTTTCCATGATAATAACCATCGCATAAAAGGGGGTATTTGGTATGGATGCGGTATTGATTAAAGGTAACGGTTTCACCTGATAATTTCTCTAATTTAATTTTTTGGAAATACCCCCCATTTTTGAGTAGTTGTCGCACGACTCTGCAGTGAATAAAAAATATTATCATTTTAAAAGGATCTAGTTATGTTTTCAGTTAGAAGGGTGTTTTATCGGCTGAGTATTGGTCTTTCCGTTTTTGTGCTTGCAACAGTTGCCAGGGCTGTGCCGATGGTGGATGGCTTTACGGGCGTTTCCCTAGATAGCTTATCTGTAGCCATTTCGGACGATACGAACGCTAGCTTTTCTTGGGATCGAAATGCGGGCTACGGTGATGCATTCATAGATTTAGACCCAAGTGAATTTAGTGCAGATGTAACGCCAGTTCATATTTACGAACCTGGCTCCGTATCTTATCGCTCCAGTTCTCAGCCTACGTTGGATGGTGGATTTTTCTACGGCCAAAATAGTTTAGGTACGGACCTGCATCTTTCCCAGCTTAGTCAGGGGGTTGGTGCGTATATTCATCAAGGTTGGGACCTTACCGTGAACGGCAAGGGGCTCATCACCGTTAGCATCGATTACGAGTTAGGTATGGATATTGTTAATGATACGGATGGTGTTTATGCCGAGGGCTTCTCAGATATAAGACTCGGTATCAGTAATAGAGATTATTTTAGATCTGAACCTTTAATCACAGGGGCACACATGGGAAATTACTCTTTTTTGGGCAGCGTAGAAAGATCGGATTCGGCCGCCACTGGAACGCTGATGCTCGATTGGATGTTTGATACCTGCACCGTGGAAGTAATTGGATACGACCCTGCCGATTACTCAGAGATCACATCAGAGTCCTGTATCGATAAGGATTTATATTTCAGTATCAATTTGGCTAATACTGCACGCATCTCTGAGAAGACCGACTTTCTCGCTGAACCGGTTGTAAGCGTACCTGCACCAGCAACTATTTTTCTGTTTGGTGTCGGTCTCACTATCTTTTCTTTTCGTCGTTTTCGTCAACTTTAACACTCAGCGATTCGATAAGATTTAAAAAACGACAACTACCTTGGAAAACACTGACTGTGATGCTCTATCCGTGTACCAAATAAAACCACTACCGGACTTCCTGCACCAAATGGCGGCTAGTAACGCTTTATTGGCGATACTTAAAAAAGTCGTTGCCTTAACTATTTTCTTGTTTCACAGACTAATCCAGCCTGTACCAGTCATCGACTAAACAAAACGATGCCCAAACAATTCTAACGTAAAAAAATTCCACTTTAGAACTTACACACCCAAATCATCAAACAAAGATAAAAGTGAAACAATATCAAACGGCTTGTTTAATAAAGTGAGAAAACCGGCATCCTTAACAACCTGTACGTTAATACTTTCATGATAACCGGTCATTAATACAAATTTAATTTCTTTATCTATTTTTTGCACTTTTTCCTGTAATTCAAGGCCACTCATTCCTGGCATAGTTTGATCGGTAATAACCAGATTAAATTTCCCCGGATGTTGGCATAATTTGTTGTAAGCAACTTCCGGATCAGTTTCATATTCGGAATAAATATCCCTTGTACCCAATAACTCGACAACAAAATTTGCTACTGATTTTTCATCATCGACAATGAGCACATTTACTCTCTCGTTATCTGAATCCGACTCTAGACTATCATCCATTTGATGAGTTGCATTAATCGCAAGTGGAAGCAAAATGGAAATAGAAGTACCTTCACCAGGCACCGAATCCAATACAATATGACCATGCGCATCGTGAACTGAGCCATGCACCATAGACAACCCCATACCTGTTCCTTTTCCTACTTCTTTTGTTGTGAAAAATGGTTCAAATATACGATCAGCTACTTCGTCAGACATTCCTTCTCCCGAGTCCCTAATCGTAATTGAGACAAATTCACCGTTCATAGAACCATAACACGAGGAACAAACTTCACCAGCTTTTACCTCTAGACCAACTTCAATTACCAATACTCCAGAGCCAGACATTGCATCACGTGCATTAATACACAAATTCATTACTATTTGATGGATCTGAACAGCGTTAACATTTGACATCAACCCATCTTGATCAGCAGTGAATTTAATTTGAATACTTGCAGATAACATCGACGCCAGCATTTTAAGCGACTCTTTCACTATGACGACGATATCGGTGATTTCTTTCGCCACGTTATCATTTCGACTAAATGCGAGCATTTGAGAAACCAGATCTCTGGCTCTTATACCAGCTAACTGCACTTGGGTTAGATATCCATTAAGTTTTGATGAGCTAGTTATAACCTCATTTTCCATAGCCAATTCTGTAAAACCTAAAATAGAAGCCAGCATGTTATTAAAATCGTGAGCTATACCACCCGTCAGTTGTCCAATAGATTCCATTTTTTGTGATTGCTGCAACTGCATCTCAAGTTTATGACGGGTGAGTTCTTCTTTTTTTCTAGAATCAATATCCTGCACCAGTCCAAACATTATTATCGGATTACCTTGCTCATTACGCCTGACATCACCAGCTTCTGAAACCCACTTAATATCACCATTTGGCAAAATAATACGATGTTCTACATAATAGTCTTCACCATCTTCGAAACATTGGCTAAGTGCCCGGTCAACCAGTTCCCTATCTTCCGGATACATTGCGTTATCAAAAACTGCCAGTGTTGTTATGTTCTGCTGTCGTGGTACACCAAAAATATCTTTAACACCGTCAGACCAATACAATTCATTGTTACTCAGGTTATACTCCCAGGTACCGACTTTGGCGTATTGCTGACTTACGTTCATTCTGGTTTCACTTGTACGAAGCGCTTGCTCTGCTTGCTTTCGTTCTTCCACTTCTGACTTTAGGTCAGAATAAAGTCGTGCATTTTCAAGTGATATTGCTAACTGCGAAAGAAATATCGAAAAATGAGGCAATCTATCCTCTTTAAATACAGCTGGTGACAGCTGGTTTTCAAGATAAAATATCGCGATAATTTGACCACGAATAGATATAGGACAGCACATAATTGATCGTGAATTCATTGTCATTACATGCGAATCATTTTTGTAAATGCGATCATTTTTAGCATCATCTATAATAATACTCTTTCCGTCTCGGTACACTTTTTCAATGACACTTACCGTAACACCCTCACATTCACCTAACGGGATTTTATTATCCAAAAATATCTTTGGCCGGTTTTCTTTGCTTTTTGCCACCAAAAACATTTCATCATTCTCGACAAAAAATAAAAGTCCATATACCGCATAGGTATCTTCTAACGCGATGGACAACATTTTCATCAACAGGCGATCCATATTAATTTCGGATGAAATAGCCTGAGATGCCCTAATAATTGAATTGACTTCAAAATCAGGCAAACAGTCAGGCAAACAGTCCGTGGAAATCAATTTTTCGTTTTGGCCATCTTGATTATTCGAATCTTCAGCCGTATTTCGCGTACTTCTTTTTATTTCATTCGCCTTAGCATCCGCTCCCCATTGGCTATAAAAATAAGATGCATCCTCGAACGCACTCAATGCTTCAGGCACTTTATTCAGGGACATAAAATATTCCCCCTGTCTTTCATAGCACAAAGCACGAACAAAGTCTGAGTCATTAACATCAGCCGCTGTTATGGCTTCATAATAATAACCAAGTGAAGCAGGATCATTTTTCAATGATGCATACTCTGCCATAATCAGTTTTATCTGATAAAGAAAATTCTCAGGGCAACTATTTGCCCAAACATCAATAATGTTTAGTGCATCTTCAACGAGAGCTTCATTTTTCGCTGATAATTTCTCGTCATTTTCTCTTGCTACACCGATGATGGATAACGTGCGATACAAATAAAACTGGGAGAGTGGGAACATAACTATTTCAGCAGAAAAATCAACAGCAAACTCATCTGCCACATCGAGCGCACCCTGATAACGGCCCTCCGAATAACGTTTTTGCATTGCGAGAATCGCGTACCACACTGGCCCAGGTAAAAAATCTTCGGATTGCCAATAAGCTACAACATCCAAAATATCATTTTCACAAGATTCATCAAATTCTGAAGGAAATATATAAGATTTTATAAAAGCCTGGAGAACACTATATGCCTGTAACATTTTTTCATCATTTGTTTGTTTAACAAACAACATTTGCTTTTCAGATTCAACTAATATCTTACTTAACTTTTCACCGGATAAAAACAGTGACCATATATAGAAAAATGTTGCCCAGACACCAAAAAGATAATCGCCAGTTTCCCTAGAAACCTGCCCACTTTCATAATATAAAACAACACTTTCAGAAAAACGTTTTTTATGAAAGCTAATATAATTACAAAACAAATTATTCAATTTTGGAACCAGCACTTTATTATCAAACTGCCTGTTCAATTCAACCGCCATTTTACCTATTGCGTGAGCTTCGTCATATTTTCCCTGACCACTTAACACTGAGGCATACATCATATACCCCAAACTGGAAACATTAGTATTACCAAACGACAACGATTCCGTCACCATTCTCAGCATACAAAAACGCATCAAATCTACCCGGCCTGCATAGTACCCGACTTCCCACAGCTCCATATAAAAACGAACCAGCAATTCTGACTTTCGATTACTTGAGTCCGGCAAATAAAGTACAGTATTTATTTCATTATTTTTAAAAAACTCATTGACTCTAGCTTCTTGAAATTCAATAGCCGTAGTTAACAAATCGGGATTAAGAGAGATTTGTTCCCCCTCCTTTTGCAATATAAGAAGGCCTTGATTCAGTAAATCCTCATACTTCAGACCTTGATTTGTGTATATGTCTTTCAATAAAGAAAAACTAATAACTTGCTCATCAAGATGTGGTACGTTATCTAGAATACTAACGACATGCTTTAACGCTTGAGCAACATCACCAACGAGATACTCCGTCATAGCTCGCTCATGATATATATCAAATGAAAGCGTGTAATTTTCTTTCCAGCTATCCTCATTCAGTAATGATGCAGCCTGCTGCGCATACATCTCAGCAATAAGGTATGCAGCCTCAGATCTCGCTCGCCTCGCAGCTAACAAATTTAAATCACGCACATTCGCAATAAATAATATGTCGTCTTTCTTAAATTCTATAGCCTTATTTAGATGCGATGCAATTTCATAAATTCGATTTCTATTTTCTTTAATTGATAATTTATTAAGTAATTTTATCCCAATATCACAATGAATAGACGTCTCATCTTGCTTAGAAATAAGCGCAAAAACGGCCTGCTGAACACGATCATGAGAAAAACGATATTCATCATCAAAATAGTTGAAAAAACTCTTATTCATTAGCCCATCAAGCACAAGTTTTACATTAGGAACAATACATACAGCCTGTAAATCTTCGCTACAAAATCTGTTACCCAGTATTGCGGCATATTTCAATACCGTAAGTTCATCTGGTGCAACCTCTTTCAAAAGGGTATCAATTAGCTGAACAACGTTTTTGCTGTTGCTTAACTGTGGAATTGTTCTCCACACCCATGACTTTATCGACTGACTAAACTGAAAATAATTATTGTTTTTTAAATGTGAAATTATCTGCTTAACAAAATATGGGTTTCCATCTGTATCCCTATGTAATTGAATTGCCAGCGATGAAACCTCAGGACTTTTTTGATGCAACAGATCCTCTAATAATAACTGTATTTCATACGACTCTAGATTTCCCAAATTAATATTTACAGGTTCAACATCAGCTTCATAGTTGACCTGCAATAAAGTTTGAACAAACGGATTTATTTTAGCCTCATTTTCTCGATACACACCGATTAAAAGAAGATGTGTAATGGAAGCATCTTCAATAATACTCTGAAACAATTCAACTGAGGCATCATCAGCCCACTGCATATCATCAATCACCATCACCACTGGTGAAGCTTTAGTGCATATACAAGAAATAAACTTCAAAATAGCCGAATTAAATCGATTTTTAGATTCTAACGATCCCAGGCACGCCGGTTTTTTTTGAACGCCAAAAAAATTTTCAAGCCGGATAGAAAGCTCGGTCAACACATATAAATGGTTCTGTAATACTGACTCTATTTTTTCCTTCCAACCCATCTGTTTATCGATACTTTTATTTTCAAGCGATCGAATAAAATCTTCGAACACCAAAATAAATGCACTATACGGCCAATGACTTTCCTGCTGTTCAAAACCACCTTTTATTAAAAATGACTTTTCATGAGACA
>JAOTSL010000065.1 GCA_029864945.1 Gammaproteobacteria bacterium | reverse complement strand
CCAGCTCCGGGACCACAGGCCACCAGGAAAATGGGTACAACTAACACAAGTATTTTATTCATCAAGCTCATAGTTTCATCCTTTCAAATGCAGACAGGAAAAAATTCTCATACTTTGAATATTATTCGACGATTGTACAATAATTCGCCTACTATTCACATGCTAATACTGTGGTAATAATGTCGACTAGTTCACAGTTTTCATACCTTAAATATGTTGTATGGGTTTATCACATTGATTTATGATTATTTTTTAGAAGTGGAATAAATTAATTTGGTCGTGTTTTACCTGCAGTCTATCGGCTTTAACGGCACAATTTTTTTAATGAAGTATTTTACAAAGTGCTGTTATCACGCAAATTAAAACTAAGATGAAAGCGAATATTTTAATATGCTATAAGACTAACGTAAATTTTTTGCGTAATACTATCTCGCTCAATTGCCGTATATACGAAGAGCTTGCGTCTAATTAAATATCATTTATTTAATTAGAGAAACATAACAAGAAAACTGAATTCACTTCATTTTCTCGTTATGTTTCTCGACTAAATTATAGTTAATACACATTAGTTGGTCTGTGTCTTTGTGGATTTTTACAATAGGCTTATATTGTTATTCATAAATGTAGCTTGCTCCAGCATCTGTTTTATTGTCGTCATCTGGACCGTTAATAGTTGTCGTACTACCATCTTCAAAAGGTGCCCCAATAGCTGCCATGCCCTTATCCAAGGCGACGGATGTACCGAATTGATCCCCACCACCTCTATTGTTAGCTTTGATGTAAGCGACCTCATTCCAGGTTGTGCCGCTGCGCATGTATAGATAGGCAGCACCTGCATCGTAAGTAGAGCTAACGTCGAGTTTGGAGCCATTTACATCTCTTGAGTCACTATCTTCAAGTTGAACGCCGATCAATATAGTGTCGTTATAAATGGCCACAGACTGTCCAAAGTTGTCACCATCAGTAACGGAGGTTTGAGATAATGTTGCCTCTATATTCCAAGTGCTGGCATTTCGTGTGTAGACGAAAGCTTTACCAGTATCAGGTCCATCGCTTGATTCACGCTCTGCTCCAATAACCAGTGTATTGTAGTGTATGTCGACACTTCTGCCGAATCTCGCACCTGCAGTGGGAAGGCTTTCTTTTATTTTTTGTTCTTCTTTCCATGTGCCATTGCTAGAGCGTGTGTAAACGTACACGGCGCCACTGTCAATTCCAGACGTGTCTTCCTTGTAGGCACCAACAACGAGTGTGTCATCGTCCATTGCAAGGGATCGGCCAAAAAATACATTGGTTACAGAGTCTGACGCTTTAATATAAGCTTCTTGCTTCCATACGTCATTAGTGCGTTTAAAGATGTAAACGGCACCAGAGTTTGATGCAGAATTATCAGCGGAGTTTGTTGTTCCATGTGTAATGTATTGTTGATTACTGTCTTCACTGTGAGCGCCTACGGCAACAATATTGCCAGAGATTGCGACAGACTTACCGAATTGATCAAATTTACTGAGCGTGCCGACAGGTGCTTTAAGCTTTGCTTGTAACACCCAAATGCCACTGGCATCTTTTTGGTAAACATAGGCGGCACCACTTGCATCTTTAAGATTATCGTGTGTGGCGTCAACTCCACCAATGCTACCCCATTCAAGCGGAGCGCCTACGATTAAGGTGTCACCATCGATATCAATACTTTCACCGAAAAAATCTGTTGCTTCATTATCGGTAGGCGATAGGATTTGTTCTGACCAGCTTCCTAATGAGGTGCGTTCATATACATAAGCTTTACTGCCTGCATTGGCACCTACCGCTAGGTGGATATCAGATAATGCAACTGAGCTGCCTAATTTGTTTCCAGTAATGGCATTGCTGGCTTTTATGTAATCTCTTAGTTTGCCTGAAAAAGTAGTGAGCGTTTCACGGGTAATATCGATGGTGTATGTTTTGGTTGTTGTGTCTACAGCGGTTACCAATATACTCACAACACCAGCATTGGCACCTTCGTTTATTGTAATTAATTGACTTTCAGATCCATCAGAAACACTTTGACCGTTGACTGTAATGGTTGCATTTCCGGTGTTTATTACAGTTGGAATGACACGTATGGAGCTTGTTAAATAACTGACTGTCATGTTGTAGTTTAATACTGAGCCTTGAAATATTTGGTCTAGCTCTCCTACTGATGGGACTAAAGAAGCCAAGGCCGAGCTAGCCGTATTTCGTGTAATGCTTAAAGTATATGTCTTAGATACACTAACGTTTTCTGCAGTCACTATTACGTTGATTACATTAAGTCCTGGAGAAAGGTTAACTGTTTTAGCAACGCCAGAAATTGAAGTCTCACTATTGATGGTCAAGCTTGATGCGTTAAGGTCGTTTAATGTAGCGATTAAATCGACACTGTTTGTTTGAAAATCAACAGTTTTTGAATAGCCGGTTACGGCAGAAGAAAATACTGGATCAAAGCCCGTTGTTGCTGTTAATCCTTTTAGGTTTGCATCAATTGATACGGCACTGGCACGGGTAATGGTAATGGTATATGTCTTGGTTGTTTGATTGTCTTCAGCTGTGACAATAATAGTAATTAGGTTTGTGCCTGAATTTAAGTTAATTGTTGTGGTTGCAGTTGCAGGTTGACCATTAATGGTCATGCCTGTTGCATTAATGTCAGCAAAATTTGCTGTGATGTCGGTGCTGCTAGCCGATGAATTAACGGATTGCGTGTAAGCTGTGGTTGATGGTGAAAATGCGGGAGAAAGCGCACCTGTGCTAACAGAAAGTGAATCTAAATTAGCATTGCCTGCGATAGAACGATACACAATAATATTATATGTTTTTGTATTGCCGTTTTGTGCGTAAACGGTAATGTTAATTATACTATCGTTATTTGTTAGGTTAATACTGCCGCTTACCTGGCCGTATGGCACAAGAATGTCATTAACTTTTACGGTAGAATTTATATCATTTGTGACTGGCGTTACGGTTATTGTTGTTATGTTTAACGGGACTTTTTGAGTGTAAAGCGTGGTGCTACTATTAAATGCTTCATTAAAAATACCCGTTGAGGTTGATAAAGAGGACAGGGTTGCATCCGTGCTGCCAGTGCGCTGTACCTTAATGATATATGCTTTTGTTGTTGCGTCCTGAGCAGTCACAATGATGCTAAATGTGTTTTCACCAATAGATAAAGGTAATGCTGAACTAGGTTGGCCTGATGTGACAGTCAGGCCATTAATTTTAATGGAAGACGTTGCATTGATTGCGGTTGGTGTAATTATTGTTGAGTTGATATTGCTGGCGACTGTCACGGCATAGCTCGTTAATGCAGTGCTAAATGCGGTATCAAGGCTGCCTTCGCTGATTGTGAGGTTTGATAGGCCGGTGTTATTATCAGCCGCTCTTTGAATTAATATATTATATACCTTGCTGGTGCCATCTGTTTCTAATACCAAAACGGATATAACGTTGTCGCCGATGTTCAGTGTAATATTACCGCTCGCTTGACCTGAGCTAACCACGACATTATTAATAGTAACGGTTGCGCTGGCATTGCTTGGTATTGCTGTAATGGTGGTGGACGCAATCGAGTTTCCTACGGCTTTGGTGTAGAAAGTGGAGTTACTATTAAATGTTTCATTAAATACCCCTGTTGAGGTAGACAAGGCGGTTAGAGTTGCATTCATGTTGCCAGTGCGCTGGATATTAATGATATATGCTTTTGTTGTTGAATCCTGAGCAGTCACAATAATGCTAAATGTGTTTTCACCAATAGATAAAGGTAATGCTGAACTGGGCTGGCCTGATGTAACAGTCACGCCATTTATTTTTATGGAGGACGTTGCAGCGATTGCTGCTGATGTAATTGTTGTTGAGTTAATGTTGCTGGCTACTGTCATCGTATAGCTTGTTTGTGCTGTGTTAAATACAGTGTCAAAGTTGCCTTCGCTGGCCGAGAGGCTTGAGAGACCAGCGTTATTATTACCGGTTCTTTGGATTAAAACTGTATATGTCTTGCTGGTACCATCGGTTTCCAATACTAAAATTGAGACAACGTTGTCGCCGATGCTTAATGCGATATCGCCGCTTGCTTGACCGGAGGGAACCACGACATTATTAATAGTAACGGTTGCACTGGCATTGTTTGGTATTGCTGTAATGGTGGTTGAAGCAACCGTGTTTCCTACTGTTTCGGTATATAAAGTGATGTCGCCATTAAATGTTTCATTAAATGCCCCGGTTGATGCAGATAAAGCGGACAGGGTTGCATTCATGCTGCCAGCGCGTTGGATACTAATGATATATGCTTTTGTTGTTGCATCCTGAGCAGTCACAATAATGCTAAATGTGTTTTCACCAATAGATAAAGGTAATGTTGAACTGGATTGACCTGATGTAACAGTCACACCATTTATGTTTATGGAAGACGTTGTATCGATTGCTGTTGATGTAATCGTCGTTGAGTTAACGTCGCTGGCTACTGTCATCGTATAGCTTGTTATTGCCGTGCTAAATACAGTGTCAAAGTTGCCTGCGCTGGCCGAGAGGCTTGAAAGACCAGCGTTATTATTACCGACCCTTTGGATTAGAATTGTATATGTTTTGCTGGTGCCATCGGTTTCTAATATCAAAACTGAGACAACGTTGTCGCCGATGTTCAGTGCGATATCGCCACTTTCTTGACCGGAGGGAACTACGACATTATTGATAGTAACGGTTGCATTGGAATTGCTTGGTGTTGCTGTAATGGTGGTGGAAGCAGTCGTGCTACTTACTGTTTTGGTATAGGTCGTTATCGTTGGGTCAAAGGTTTGATCAAGTGCGCCAATTGATGCAGAGAGAGCTGACAGGCCAATATTATTATGTTCTTTATAAATGATTAATGTATAAGTGTGCTGGTTTCCAGCCTGTGATGTGATAACGACAGGAATAATGTTATCGCCGATACTTAGCGGAACATCAATGCTGGTTTGGGTTGCACTTACGGAAACGCCTTTAACTGTTACGGTAGCACCTGAGTCGGCAACTATGGGAGTAACTGTTGTTACGTTTACTGTATTGGCTACTGTTTGTATGTATGCGGATATGGCTGGATCAAATGCTGGGGAAAGATTTCCAGTGGAAACTACGAGTGATGACAAATTAGCATTGGAAGAAGCTTCGCGAGTGACGACAACGTTGTATGTTTTAGTGTTAGCTGAATCACTACTGTTTACGATAATTTCAAAGTTGTTGATGCCCGATATTAGCGTTTGTGCTGGAGAAGAAGTTGCAGATGTTACAGGGGTGCCGTTAATTGTTAATGTTGAATTTGGATCGGCAGTTATTGCTGTAATTGTTAATTCAGATGTGTGACTGGGAAGTGTCTGGCTATAGTTAATAACAGAGGCATCAAAAGTTTGGTCCATGCCACCGGATGAGAGTGTTAACGAAGCCAGATCAACATTTCCGCTTGTGGCTCGTATAATGTTGAATGTGTAGGTTGATGTTGATCCATCTTGTGCTACCAGTGTGAGGGGTAGGGTGTTGCTACCAACAGTTAAATCTAAATTGATAGCTGAACCGGGATTTAATATGTTGTCATTTATTTTCACAATGGTAGTTTCGTCTTCTACCGTTGGTGTAATGCTGATGATACCAACGGTGTTAGCAACAGTTATTGTATAGTCGTGCACATTAGTCAGGAAATCAGGGTTAAAACTGCCTGCTGATATTATAACATCGCTGAGATTCACGTTGCCGCTGCCTTCTCTGGTAACGGATATGTTATACCAGCGCTGCGTTAAATCGTCTTCAGCTTTTACTGTAATTATAATGCTGTTGATGCCGACATCTAATGGTATATCTACAGTATTTCCTGATGATATTGTACTTGTACCAATATAAATTGTGGCATTAGCATGTGATGCAGTTGGCAGTATTGGTAGGGTGAGCTGATTATTATCAACAATTGCGTGATAGTTAGTGATGTCTGAATCAAAGGCTCGATCTAAATTAAGCCCGGGTAATTCTAAATTAACTAAGCTGGAGTCGTTGCTTAACTCTGAGCCGTCTCCTGTGGAGGTATCTGCTTGTCGGGTGATGATAATATTGTATATTTTCTGTATTATATTTTTTTCTGAGCTGACGATTATACTGATAGATGTTTTTCCAATCCCTAAAGAAATGAGTGAGCTAGGGCTCCCTGAACTAACTTTTTCTCCATTAATATTAATCGTTGATTTATCTGTTTCTGTTTCTGGAATTAATTGAATCTCATTTGTGCTGCTGGAAACAAATGCAGTGTAGTGAAGTGTATCGGCAGAGAAAGCTTCATTAAGGCTGCCAAATGATATTGTTAAATTAGAAAGGTTTGCATTTGAATCGTATTCTTGGATTGGTGCTGTTTTGGGGGCGGACGTATTATCACAGGCCACTAGCGACACTACGATTAGAGTCATAACAATTCTTTGTAATAGTATGTACATAGGATACCTCTACGCCAAACGATTCAACTGATCATTTATTTTCCGATATTATGTGCACTTTTAATAGGGGAATACGTTGTTAGTGGGAAGTGGTTCACAGTTTTAGTGTCAAAAAGTGTTAACTGTATGGCGTATTTTTTTCAAAAAATCACATTTGGCACAATTCATCTCCAATTATTTATTTTGCAAATGCAGAATGAAAGAGCCATTAATTTATCTTTGGGGCCAATGTTTAAAACCTGTGACGCAAGTTAGTTATTGATTCCTGTATGTTGTTTATTTTCTCGAAATTAGGCAATGTCGATATCGATGTAATACTTAACGTAACTAAGTTAAAAAAGAAAGATTGTTTAAAGACGATAAGCGATGTGGCGGCAGTATTTACCAATAATCAGGGAGAGGGTGATTGGTCAGATTTTTGTAAAGTGAAACATAGCGGTGAAAAATGAGAATCGTATTATTTATTCTTGATAAATCTTCGGTAAGCGAAACGCCATATTAATACACTAATGAATATAAAAAACATTTCGCGACTGGTCGAAAGCAAAAATGTTTTTCCATTATTTTTTTTATTTGCAGGCACATCGCCTAATTGATTTATTTCACCTGAGGTGACTCTTTCAATAAGCGATTTAAAATAAGACGCGCGCGAAAAAACATCGTAAAGCCCAGGTGCCGCACACCCAAGCCCCCAGCTTGTGATGCCCACCAGATAATTCTGACCATTTTGTTTTAATATTAATGGCCCACCGCTATCACCAAAACAGGTGCCCACCTCTCCTGTTGGAGTACCTGCGCACACCATATCGTCTTTAACTAAGTCAAGGATGCTTCCGTCCGCACTGACAGCATGATTATTAATAGCTGTATTACAGGCGTCGTTCGAGCGTAAATTAACTTTAAGTTCAAACAGCTGAGGAGGGCCGGCACTTAATTGAGGGTCTTCGCCAGGTAAAAAACCCACTTGCTGGCCACGGCCTAAGGCGAAAACCGAGGCTTGATCAATGACGGCAGAATCTAATATTGCTTCACTTGCGATTAAAGCTGGGCTTATATCGGTTGGCACTCCATTTAATTCAATAAGCGCTATGTCGTTCCCAAGCAGGTCGGGATTATAATCGTCATGTACAATAATTCGAGAGACACCTAAAACGCGATTTTTATCGACACTAAGATCATGACCGCCTACGTTAACAAAAAGTGCCTCTTCATGTACATCAACGACACAGTGCGCCGCTGTGACTAACCATTTTCCGCCAATATAGGTTGCACCGCAAAAACTGGAGCTTGGGATATGACTAGTGTAACCAAATGTTACTATTTCGTTTTCATGGGCTAACAATATCGAGCCAGCCGCCTGACTTAGGCTTATGACGGGTATATTTGGGATATTTGAGCCTAAGCTACCTAAAAAATCACCATCGACATTATTGTAAATTATTGCGCCAATTCCACCGCCTGCTTCACAGTTTTTAGCCTTTTCAGCAAACGTTGTCGTGCCACGAGAAATTAAACAAACATGGCCTTCCACGCCTGTGCAAACATCAAAGGCAAAATCACAGGAAACCAGAGTACCATTAAATAATCGTGCGGGTGATTGCGCCATAAAAGAAGAGTTGAAAGAAGCGCTAAGAGAACCAGTATTCATCTGGACTCCCAAGCTTTTGTACATTAAAGCCGACATATATGGCCAGTCGTTTGGGGACTCGAAACCACCAATAATTCTTGGCTGAGGATTAGCTGGGGACATCACAGGATAAGAAAAGGCCAGTAAAAACATTATTAATAATTGAATAAAAGTATGAGTTCGCAATATTCTAAGGCTCCGCGTGTAAAAGATGATCATGCTTTTAGTCTGTTTAACGTAAACTATCACACAGTTTTTGTTAATTATGATAATGGTACATAAAGATCTACATTTACGTTAGTAAATTCCACTTTTTGATGTGATATACCTTTAGTTGTCATCATCAAAAACTTATTTTTAGATGCGCCTTGCATCTGAATATTTAGCGCTTCATATTATTCTCGGCCAACAAGTGAATTTCATGAGAATTTATTAAATAATTAGAGGTCTATATAGCACTTTATTATTGAAATCAGGATAGGCATAGACTTTTGATGACATTGAATATTGATTGCTGATTTCGCCTATAGGGGCTATTTCCCAACGCCATGTTTTGTAAGGTTTTGGTAGTTCGCTGTCAAAAAGTACGTTTTCTATATCCAGGATGTTGTTATTTTTATCTTTGTAAAACCGTTGATAATCTGAAATAAGACAAACCTGAGAAGACAAGTTTTCTAATAATTTAATATGGCATGAAGTTATTTCAGTGGCCAGTAATTCCTGCTCGGTGGAATTTAACCCTAGTTCTTTTTTTGCATACTCCACGGGGATGAGGTGAAGTTGTGATAACAAATTGGCAGAAACAACTAAGCTTGTTTTATCGTTTATGTTAGGGATTGATGCTCTGGCTTGAAGTTTTAATTGTTTTTGGTATGGCCCCACAAGCTGGCTGGAAAGGCCGGTAACATCATGTTCTACAAATTCAATATTGTCGTATTTTTTGGTGTGTTTTTTAACCTGTTTTAAGTGAACAACATCAACTAGAATTACGCGATTAAAATGCCGAGACAGAAAGTCGATGGGTATATCAAGTAATAATCCAGACCCTAAAATAATCACTTCGTCAGGATTCAATATTTTTAAACTTGCTTCTTCAATAAGGGATTTAGTATTTTGTAAGTGTGAATCCCATTGTTTTCGCGAACGCTTGTAACGCGCCTCCATGCCAATAATTTCACGTAATTGGCCTAATTTTTTAGCGGACTGACTTGCAGGGTTAGTTACGTATTTATAAAGCTCAATAATCATGTGGCTATAAAATGGTCCACAGGGAGTTTTGGCCAAAACTGAACGTGGTATAACGTTGCGCCGAGAAAGTCTTTGACCAGTAATTTTGATTAAAACCGGCCTTTTGTTTTAGTTCAGATAGAAACAAGGCGGGGTTAGGTGATGATTCCCAAACACTTGGCAAAAAAGTTGCCCGTTTTTCTTTATCCATAATAATAAGGCCATCAATGTTTGGACGGAGTTGTTCAATTAACGAATGTTCTGAATCAAAGCTCATATCTTCTGCGGGCGACAAAATTGAAATATGAATTTCAAGTTCTTTTATCTCCTCAGTAGTTACTGGGCTAAAACGCGGGTCTTTAAACGCAGCAACAAATGCGTTTGATGCAATATCGTTTAATAATGGTCTATAACCCATTAAGCTACCAATACAGCCACGTAATTGGTTATTAATTTCTAGTGTGACGAATGTTGCACGTGTTTCTCTAAATATTTCAGCATATTGCGAAAGATTAATACTGGGTGGCTTGTGATTTATCCGGCCATAGTTAATTGCTTCGGAAGCTACCCTTAGCATTGTTTTTTGGTCATCGGAATCGTACGTATTACTCAAAACCGAAGGCTCCGTATCCGACAACTCGGTTATGATCACCAGCAGTGTCGCCTGAGTTTCTTAAATCCAGCAGGGTAGGTGTTAGGTGATGCTTCTTAGCCAGCTTAAGTAAGCCGTTAACAGGTATGCGGCCACAGGCCTGCTCATAACTGATTTGTTCTGGTTTTAGCGCCATAATGGCATCTGCTGTTCGTTTATCAATGTAATTGGCCTCGTGGTACGCATGAAAATGACTAAGGTCGGAGCTTATGACAAAAAAACGTAGAAGGATCGTGCCAGAAAAATCGCAATTAAAAATGGTGTCCGTTATGTTTATACCGGAAACGTGAATGATAAAGCGGGTGAAAGTACGTATTGCCATAATTGTGGTGAAATACTCAGAGGGCGAGACTGGTATGTGTTAAGTAACTGGAACCTTGAAAATAAAGGGCACTGTAAAAGCTGTGGTACTTTATGTGCCGGTATTTTTGATGAAAAAATGGTGACTGGGGTGCAAAGCGAAAGCCGATTCATTTGTAGTCGACCATTGCTTTAATAGAAAAGACGTGGCTTTGAGTTTTATGGCATTTTCCCTTTATTCCGCTTTGGGCTTTAGTATACTACCGTCTCTTAAAAAAACGGGTGTAGGTTAGTGAGTGTGATTGGCGAAAGATGTGAATCGGGTTATTCCTTTGTGATAGAAGTGATTTAATGGAATTACCAGAGGTAGATGACTACAGAAGCTTGTTTCTCGATGAAACGGCGCTTATGGACGTAAGGGCACCGGTTGAATTTCAGCAGGGGGCATTCCCTCACACGCTTAATCTTCCGTTGATGAATGATGATGAGCGGCATAAAGTAGGCTTGCAATACAAAGAGCAAGGGCAGGATAAAGCAATTGAATTGGGCCATTCTTTGGTCAGTGGGGATATAAAAGAATCCAGATTGGCTGTTTGGACTAAATTTGTACAAAATAATCCCCAAGGTTTATTGTATTGCTTTCGTGGCGGCTTACGGTCTCGCATAAGTCAGCAATGGATTTATGAAAATACAGGTGTGGTTTATCCGCGGGTTAAAGGCGGTTATAAAGCATTGCGACGCTTTCTTATTGACGAGCTTGAGGCTGCCACTAACGAAATCGAGCCGGTGATACTCAGTGGGCGAACGGGTATTGGTAAAACGTTGCTATTGAATCGTATTCAACAAAAAATTGATTTAGAAGGCATTTTTCATCACCGTGGTTCGGTCTTTGGTAAGCATGCGGATCCACAGCCTAGTCAAATTGATATTGAAAATAGTTTGTCGATTGAATTGTTAAAGCAGCGCAATAAGAAAATAACAAAACTAGTAATTGAGGACGAAGGGATTAGCATCGGCTCACGACGTATTCCTGATGTTTTTTTTAATCGCATGAAAGAATCCTCTTTAATTGTTCTTGAGGCTAGCGTTGAAGAGCGGGTAGAAATTACGTTTGATGAATATATCATCGAGTCGCTAGCAGAATATCAAAAGCTGCTTGGTGAGTCTGAAGGATTTAAAACCTGGGCGGAAAACTTACAGAACTCATTTGAACGAATTCAGAAACGTCTGGGTGGTGTGCGTTACAAAGAATATAGAACCATTTTGAATGATGCTATAAAAAACCAGCGGGACAGTGGTGAGAGTGGTCATCATAAAGTATGGATAGAAAATTTACTAACTCAGTATTATGACCCCATGTACGATTACCAGTTAAGTTTAAAAAAAGAAAGGCAAATATTTCGAGGTGATCGAGATGCTGTGCTGGCATTTTTAGCGGATGAATACGGTATAGCTGAATCTTAAAAAGTGTTC
Source organism: Gammaproteobacteria bacterium (assembly GCA_029864945.1). Lineage (GTDB taxonomy): Bacteria > Pseudomonadota > Gammaproteobacteria > S012-40 > S012-40 > CALZJE01. The sequence continues at coordinate 609 of JAOTSL010000065.1, read as the reverse complement.
GGTTTTACAGTGAAAAAAGGCACCTCACGGTGCCTTAGTAAAGTGTATTTTCAAGCCTCGAAAATACCTTTGAGTTACTCTCCACGTATAATAGATTTTAGTTTTGCGTAGGAGTAAAACCTCAACCATAGCAGCCTGACTGTTGATAATGAGTTTGCCCATTATCCAGCGAGACCTTTCCTTATTTTTCTATTGGCGCATTTATAATAATTAGTTTTATTTACTTATCGATATTGGATCAATAAATAATCACTGAAAGCAAAGTGAAGGTTAACAATATTTCATTTGCGTTCAGCACTAAAATTAATTATAGGATATGATTGGTTAAGATTAAAGTTAATCTAATCTAATATCATTATTTTTATGATGGTAACAAAATTATTAATTGCGATGGAGTTATTCATGAATCGAGACAACTTGAATATTGGAATTGTCACTGTATCTGATCGCGCCAGTAAAGGTGAGTATGAGGATAAAGGTGGCCCGGCTATTCGAGCCTGGTTTGAAAAAGCGCTAGTGTCACCATGGAAAGCTGTTGCGGTAATGGTTCCTGATGAGCAAGATTTGATAGAAGAAACGCTAAAGCAACTGGCCGATGAATCTCATTGT
>JAOTSL010000064.1 GCA_029864945.1 Gammaproteobacteria bacterium | reverse complement strand
CTTGCCCTGTCGCGTGAAGCAAAAGACAACATAACAACCATTATTATACAAAGCACGTTAAACAGCACCCTAAAATAAAGCACCCCAATAAGTGAATAAAACAAACGCTCTAATTTCCGATTTTCTGAAAAACATAATTGATTACCCGGCATTAGAGCAGGCGTTAATTGAAGATGTATTAAATGGAACGCCAGTTTCCCAAATCGAAAACATCATAGATAACGGCGCACTTGGCGAAACACTACCTGAAATCCAGATTTCGAATTTAAAACAGGCGCTACACAACTGTCAAAACGACAAAACAATTGTTAAAATTTCTAACGATGATGCAGATCAAACAGTATTAGCGAACAAAGACACTGAATCAGATAACGACCGTACGATACTTGCCAGCCAACAAAACAATACGGTAGACGTCACAGTAATCGACGATAAAACACGATTACAAACACCAGTAGTAAACAATAAAACTTATGAACGTGATGAACGTGAAGAAAGCGCCACCGTCATTTCTGACCAGGCATCATCTCAAGCTCAAAAATTTACCAGCCACAATAAACTGGAACCCGGACGCATCATTAACAATCGTTTTGTACTGGAAAAATTACTTGGCCAGGGAGGCATGGGCTCTGTTTTTAAGGCGCGAGACTTAAGAAAAGAAGAAGCAAACGATTCAAACTCACACATTGCGATAAAATTTTTAAACGAAGACTTCAAACAACATCCTCAGGCTCTTATTTCACTACAGCGTGAAGCAAAAAAATCACAGACCCTTGCGCATCCAAACATTATTACCGTACACGATTTTGATCGCGATGGTGACACTGTTTATATGACCATGGAGTATCTTGAAGGCGCTCCGCTTGATGAATATTTATCTGACCATAAACACACAGGGATTGAAAAAGATACGGCGCTTAAAATCATTGATGATATAAGCCAAGCCTTGTCCTACGCACATCAAAAAAACATTGTACATTCTGACTTCAAACCAGGAAATATTTTTGTAACCAATGACGGCACTGCAAAAATACTTGATTTTGGTATTGCGCGGGCGGTTAAAAGTATTGGGGATAAAAATACAGATTCAGGATCTGAAAACACCCAATTTGACGCAGGTGAGTTAGGCGGATTAACACCAACTTATGCCAGCTGTGAAATGCTAGAAGGCAAACAACCCTCACCCTCTGATGATATGTATGCATTAGGATGTGTCGCTTATGAACTACTCACCGGCACCCACCCTTTTGCACGACAACCAGCAAATCGTGCGAGAGATGCAAACAAAACACCCGAGGTTATAAAACAGCTTGACCGTAAACAATCAAACGCGTTAATACATACTCTGCAGTTTTCCAGAGAATCAAGAACCCAGGATGCACAAACATTCATTCAAGAGTTTTTCATCCGAAAACAAAATAGCAAAATACTCATTGCTACACTTGGGATAGCCGCCGTTTTACTCATTGCCATTGGTATAAAGTACTTTATTGATTACCAACAACAAATTGCGACTGAAGAGTTAGTCGTTAACATCAAAAAAGGAGACTCCTCTGTTATCGCACAAGCTATTCCTGAATTGAAATTGCTTGAAGGTGAAACCAGAGAAGCTGCGCTCAAGGACGTACGGCCAATGGTCGTTCAATATTTTTCCAGCATTGCCCTACCCCTAGCCGATCAGAGTAAGGGAAAATATGATTTTCCGAGTGCACTGGGTATTTTATCAGATGCACAGCAACTTTACCCTGATTCAGCCCAGGTGAACGACCTCATCATTCAATTGGTAAATAGTCAAAATCAACTTACCAACACATTAGCCGCACAAATTGATAAATACCTTCAAAAAGGAAATTTGACATCCGCTGTCTACAATAATGACATACAGGACATTATCGACTTACTGAAAATAGCAGCCCCAGAAAGTCATTTGCTAAAAGACACACGAATTCAACTCGCATATGTTCGTGAAATAAAAACCGCACTAAAAGAAGATAAACTGGATAATGTAAATATACTAATTAAAAGTGCCCTTTCACTTTTTAGCGATGACAACGAACTGCTAGAACTTAAAGCCAATTTTAAAGAAAGGGAAGCACAGTTAATTGAAGACCAGCAACTGCTATCGCTACAAAAACAGTTAACGGAAGAAGGGAAAGTAATTACTGAACCCGTTCGGGTAAAAGCGTTAAACCGCCACACAGAAAAACTGACATCACTTGTCAACAAGGGTTTTAATGGGCCCTCATGGTTAAATAAAATCCAATCTGAAATAGTAGCGCTCGATGTTTTCGCTCGGTCCGAGACAGATAAACAACAACAGCTAAGAGATGCTGCCGCAACGCTGATCCTCCAACAAGCCAGAGAGAACCGACGCTCAGGACATTTGACAGAGGCTCGCATGCTACTCAAACTAGCTATCAAGGTATCACCATCCTTAACAGCACTCACAAAAGAAAAACGTGCACTAACAATCGCCGAACGAAATCAACAGACCTCTCATTCAAACAAGGAAAAATCCGCCAAGATTGCCACCCTACGGCAATCACTTTTAAATCAGGCGAAATCCGATGACATTAAAAATGCAACTAAAACCTTTAAGTCACTTAAGAAACTCGATCCCAAAAGTCGCTTCATTAAGATAGACGCAACAGAAGCAATCGCAAATGCCTACCTGAGATTATCAAGAGGCTTGGCCGACAGAAAAGAATTTGAAAGCGCAATTAAACTAACCAAGTCCGGAATTGAAATCGCACCACATTACGTTCTTGCAAAAAATTTACAAAAAGAATATTTAGCGGAAATTGCTATACTAAATCTAAATCACGAACTGGAAAATATTTACACAATAAACATTAAGAATAGTAAACACCAATTAAAAACAATTAAAAGAGGACTACCTGACAGGTTCGCAACGATTGAGATTAATGCTGCCACTCTATTTTTGAATCGAATAAAGGAACTTGCCAAATCTGATCAGGACAAAGCGAAAAACCTGATTGATATGGGCCAACAGATTTTTCCTGACAACAGTGAAATTTCAGCTCTAACTAAACGATCCAGTAAATTTCAATCAGCCGGTGGGCAACCCTGTAAAAAATCTTATGCTGGCCACGGAAAACGGACTCGCGCCACCTGCTTTGACATGATAACTGACACAATAAAAGCACCACTTATGGTTGTCATTCCATCAATTAGTAAAAGTACCTCTGTTTATGCAGTTTCCAAATATGAAATTTCGGTTGGCGAATTCAACAATTATTGCACTATTTCAGGCGAATGCAACAATATTAAAAACATTGGAGACGAACTCCCAGTTACGAATGTTTCGGTTGAAAAAATTAATGATTACCTAAAATGGATTACGCTCAAAACGGGGCAAAAATATCAACTACCAACCGATGCACAGTGGCATCATGCGGCCAACGCCAAGGGTTCGCAGCCCAAAAAAGATTTCAATTGTCGTCTAATGCTCGGTAGCAAACAGATTAAAGGTAATAATTTACTGAACACGAAATCAGGTAAGGTTAATGGCTGGGGGCTTAAAAATTACGTGGGCAATGTCCAAGAACTGGTAACACGAAACGCAAAATATTACGTCCGCGGTGGTGCATATACTGATAGCTTTTCACAATGCGATATTGACTTAAAACGCGCCTACTCCGGCAAACCGGATGATATTACAGGCTTCCGTATTATTAAGGTATTATAAACATGAACGAACTGGAAGATAACCTCAACGACTACATCAGTGGCACAATCAGCTTCCTGAGCTACAGAGAAAGGCGTTCAAATTATATCAATAGTTTTGTCAACTCAGGCTACTTACCTGACGATACAATACCGCTTAACTCAATTGAACAACAACAAATTAAAGAAACCGTTTCACAAAGAATCAAGAATAACAACTCGCTTGACACGACGAAATTAACCCTTCGAAATGGCACGTCGGATAATACAAAAAAACAATATATCGGGCTTATCATTCTAATTACGATTGCCGCGGCAACTTGGTATTATTCCACCAAATTACCCGCACCCAGCTCTACGGCGACGGCGACAACAACCCTGACTGAAAACAAAGCACCTGATACTCCGGCAGCAGTCACATTTGATCGGCCATTTGTTGTTAACTTTGTGAAAATGGATAAGTGGAGCTCAGAAACATCATCTGACTTTCTTATTAAATGGCAAGCACTCTCGCGAACAGAAAAAAAGCAAACAAAACAAAGCCAGAGTTTTATACGCCTCAAAAACAGTTTGCGACTAAGAATACTTGAACAGCAAGCATTGCAAAACACCAAGAACAAACAAGCAGAACGACAAGAAAACCTACTTATTTGGTTTGCATCGCAATTGTCTATAGCGGTAAGCTAACACTTACCTGCTATAGACATTAACAAAATGCCAACCCGAAGTTAAAAGTTATTAGGAAAACCTTACTCCCCCAGCGTTTTCTTCACTATCTCAAACACATCTTTCGCAAGCCCATTGTGTTTTAATATACGTTGCAACTGATCTTTTATCAGCGTTTTTCTAGCTTCGTCATATCTACCCCAAATAGAAAACGCATTGGCTAATCGTGCTGACATTTGGGGATTCAAATCATTTAATTTAATAATATGGTCAGCAAAAAACTCGTAAGCTTCACCGTCTGCCTGATGAAAAACAACCGGATTACCAAAACCTAATGCACCAATAACCGCCCTGACCTTGTTTGGGTTTTTAATGTCAAATGCAGAATGTCCCACCAGATCTTTAATGTGTCTTAATGAGCCTGGTAACGTACAACGCGCCTGAATACCGAACCATTTATCAACAACCAACGGATCGTGCTTCCATTTTTGATAAAAATCATTTAAGACAAAATCGCGCTCTTCGCAATCCGTATTAGTGAGACAGGTAAGTGCCGCCAAAGAGTCTGTCATATTATCTGAATTGTTATATTGATTTAACGCCAGCGAAATTGTGTCTTCATTATTTAAACGAACCAGATAAGATAAACACTGGTTTTTCAAACTTCGACGACCGACTTCTGCAGACGAAAACTGATATTCCTGGTTTGTATTATTTTCATGATAAACACGCGACAAATCAGGCTCAAGTGCTTTAGCTAAAGTCAGGCACACAAATTCTCTAGCGGCATGTATTGCATCAGGGTCAACAACCTCATAAGTTTCAGATAACAGAATTTCATTCGGTACAGATAAGGCCTGAGTGGTCAGTGATTTGTCTGCTTTAGTATTATTTAAAACATACCCCATCGCATCAACATAACCTTCAAAAACACCCATAGGTTGCATTGCTTTTTGATCTTCGACCAGTTCTTGAATAATTATATTTGATAACCGTTGGCCAGCATCCCATCGATTAAAATCATCGTTATCGTGCGCCATTAAAAAGCGTAAATCATCAATTGAGTAGCTAAAGTTTACTTTCACCGGTGAAGAAAAACCACGAAGTAACGAAGGTACCGGCAACGTTGAAATATTATTAAATGTAAAACTTACTTCAGATTTTTTAACATCAAGAACCGAACTATTAAGTTCTTTTTGATCAATAACAAGAGGGTAATCATTACCATTCTGATCAAGCAAGCCTAATTTAAACGGAATATGGAATGGGTTTTTCGTACTCTGACCGGGAGTCGCCGCGCAACTTTGCTTAATATTAAGCGTATACTGCTGCGATTTTTCATCATAGTTACCACTAATATCTAAAACCGGTGTACCCGCCTGACCATACCAGTTTGTAAATTGCGTTAAATCATTGCCGCTGGCATCTTCCATCGCTTTAACAAAATCTTCTGTCGTAACCGCCTGGCCGTCATGACGTTCGAAATATAAATCGGTGCCCTTGCGAAAATTTTTTTCACCCAGCAACTGATGAATCATGCGTACTATTTCAGCGCCTTTATTATAAATTGTGACCGTGTAAAAATTACTGATATCAATAAACGAATCAGGACGAATTGGATGAGCCATCGGCCCGGCATCCTGTGGAAATTGAGCCGTACGTAAAACATTCACATCATCTATTCGCTTCACTGCTTGCGATGACATATCTGCCGAAAATGACTGGTCTCGAAACACAGTGAAACCTTCCTTAAGACTTAACTGAAACCAGTCTCGACATGTAACCCGATTACCACTCCAGTTATGAAAGTATTCATGACCAATAATACCTTCAATGTTTTCAAAGTCAGCATCAGTCGCCGTTTCGGGTTTAGCCAGAACACAGGCAGAATTAAAAATATTAAGCCCTTTGTTTTCCATAGCGCCCATATTAAAATCATTGACCGCAACGATCATGAAAATATCAAGATCATATTCTCGACCGTAAACTTCCTCATCCCATTTCATGGATTTTTGCAAAGAAGCAAGTGCATGATCACATTTGTCGATATTTGCTGATTCAACAAAAATCTGCAGGGTAACTTCTCGTCCGGAACAGGTTACAAATTTATCCTGTTGCATTTCCAGGTCCCCGGCTACAAGCGCAAACAAATAAGCAGGTTTTGGAAATGGATCAAACCATTTAACACAATGGCGTCCATTTTCCAGATCAGTCGATTCAACATTATTACCATTTGACAATAACACCGGGTACTTGGTTTTATCAGCATTAATAGTCGTCGTGAACACAGACATCACGTCAGGCCGATCCTGATAATATGTGATGCGACGAAAACCTTCCGCCTCACATTGAGTGCAGTACATACCGCTGGACTTATATAGACCTTCCAGCGCAGTATTTAACTGAGGCTTTGTCGTTGTGGTTATTGATAACACGCACTTATCAGGCATGTTTTTAATTGTGAGTGACTCATCGAACAAATCATAGGCAGAAACAGCTAACAACTCACCATCAAGCTTGACACTCACCAATGTTAATTCTTTACCATTAAGAAAAAGTGTTTGAGTATTTTGTAACGAATTTGGATTTTTATAAACGGCAAGATCTGCAACTACCGTAGATTCGGCTTCGTCCAGGGTAAAACTTAAATCCACAGTTTCTATCAGATACTCAGGTGGCAAATAATCTTTAAGGTAAGTGGTTTTCGGCATTGCATCCATCGCATTCACATCCATAATTTTACCCTTGTTTTTCTTCTGACAGTTGTTTGATGTACTGAAAAATTGCTTTTTTAGATTTTTTCACCAGCTTTTCATTTTTTTTATTATTCGCATTTCGAATATGCTGTCGAATTTGCTGCACATCAGCCTGAGGGTATTTCTCTAACAACAAAGTAAGCGCGCTATCACCGTCATCAACTAATTTATCACGCCATTGCTCAAGCGCTTTAAATGCTTTTATCTGAAGAACTGCGTCGCCGTCTAATCGTGCGAGTAAATCATTTATCGCAGAAATGTCCAAATTTTCGTCACGCATTAATTTGCCAATAAACTGAAGCTGGCGTTTTTTACCGCCATGGGCATCAATTGTTTGAGCCAGCTTGATAGAATCAAATAATTGTTCCGGTAAATCGAGCTGCATCAACTGGCTATCGGTTAATTCCAAAAGACGCGCTCCTACAACTTGTAGAGCCTCAGCCTCGTGTTTTTTTTGAGTTCTGCTTTTTACTTCGAGCTCGTCAAACTGTTCTTCGTTATCTTCCATTTTACTACCTTACGTTTTACCAAACTGTCATTATAAGTTGGATTTGAGCCAGATCTGTGCCAGCAACCTGTACAATTTTCAAATCAGGCTATTCAAGAGAAAAATAAAGCCTTAGAATAATGGTATTCTCTAATAACAGCACTATAAACACAATAAAATGTCCGGGCAGATGCTAAGCTCATATAACGTGCATTTTTTAAACAAACATAAAACTGGAGTTTAAATGAGTCAATCAGCAAGTAATAACGGCATTCACTGTAATAGTTGTGATTATGAAGGAGCAGCTAAAACCAACAGCTCGACCATGTTCCTTATTTTTTTCGTACTATTATGTTCTTCTGTTTTTTTCTTACCGCTAATCGTAATCTCATTGATATTCATGGGTATCATTGTGGCCAAACCCGCTAAAAAATCATGTCCTGCATGCAAATCAGCTGATGTAAGAGATCTATCTGACGAAGAAGCCGGGATTAGCAGCAAAATTCTGACTGAAAATCGCTCAAAAACTGATGATAATGCGTAATAACCAGAAACAAACTTAGTTTCCATATAAAAATTATCATAAAATAGTTGACGAAAAGACCACACTCAGGTGGAATACAGTCTTACCTTGAGTAACAGGGTCAAGAATTCTAATAATTAAACTCATTTTATATAAAAAGTGTTATATAGAAACCTTGAATAAAATAACGAAAGCTGGAGGGAGGCTAATCGTGAAATCTAAATTATCTGCTGTATTCTTAATCGTTTTTGCATCTGTATTCTTAACTGGACAAGCTATGGCAGCCGCCAAAGTTAATCTTAATGGCCCACAATGGTTGGGACATCTCAAACTGGAAAAAACTCAATTAAAATCTATACAAAAAGCATTTAAAAAAGCATTAACTTCACCAGTCGATGCTGAACAGCAATGTGGCGCCGTTCGACTTGATTGCGTTGTACGTGCTGCTCGAGAATGGAAAGTAGATGGTGACACATACCGTGAAATGGTCATTAATATTCACACAATTGGCCACGCTTCTCGCGCTGTAGGCCAGACTAAAGGCAAATGGCCTGCTGTCGCGGCTAACTAAGTAGCCAATTCTGTTTCAGCGGGCAGTAAGGATGACCGCTTTATTAAGACCAATGTGATGCCGTAACCAAACAAAAAGAACAATAAAATGGTACGGCGGGAGGGATCGCAGGTTTTAATAAAGAGCTTATTCAAAACTGTCCGCATTTATTAAAAACACTTCATTTTACTGTCTATTTATCACCTGTTTAGCGTATAATCCTCGTTCTTACTGCACCTCGTATTCGCAAACCGTTCTGCACTTATATTATATTGTGCTTTTATAAATAGCTGGTTTGCCTCTTGTGCGTATATTTTTCTATTTTTAAAAGAATAAATCGAATGCCTCAGTTACCAATTAATAATCTAAATGTCCTTTCTCAAGACATTCTACCGACTCCTGCTAATATCAAGGATGACCTGCCGCTCTCAGCAAAAGCAGAAACCGTTATTCTTGAAGGACGGGAAACCATCCGCAATATACTGGACCATAAAGACCATCGTTTATTTGTCGTCGTTGGCCCCTGCTCTATTCATAATGTTGAAGCTGCCATGGATTATGCCAGAAAGCTCAAAGAGCTAGCCGATAAAGTCAGCGACACGCTTTATATTGTCATGCGGGTTTATTTCGAAAAACCACGCACAACAGTCGGCTGGAAAGGCTTGATAAACGACCCTAAAATGGATGATTCCTTTAAGATCGAAGAAGGCCTCTATACCGCGAGAAAACTGCTTCTTGATATCGCAGAACTTGGACTACCCACATCTACTGAAGCACTGGATCCTATTTCACCTCAGTATATTTCAGACCTGATAACCTGGACCGCAATTGGCGCTCGCACCACTGAGTCTCAAACCCACAGGGAAATGGCAAGTGGCTTATCAACCCCAATTGGCTTTAAAAATGGTACCGATGGTGGTTTAGATGTTGCTATTAACGCCATGCAGTCCTCATCCAGAGGGCATCATTTTCTTGGCATAAATCAGGACGGTCAATGCGCTGTTTTCCATACACGCGGTAACGAGTACGGCCATGTTGTACTCAGAGGCGGTGGCGGAAAATCCAATTATGATTCAGTCAGTATTGCACTGTGCGAAAAAGAACTAAAAAAGGCGAATCTGCCACTTAGCATAGCAGTAGATTGCAGCCATGGTAACTCCAGCAAAAAACCTGAGTTACAGGCTCTGGTCATAGAAAATTGCGTCAACCAGGTTATTGAAGGTAACAAATCCATCGTATCTCTAATGCTGGAAAGTAATCTTAACTGGGGCGCTCAGTCCATCCCCGACAACTTGGCAGACCTCAAATACGGTGTATCAGTAACTGATGCCTGCATCGACTGGGACACCACTGAAAAAGTACTCATCGAAGCCTGTGACAAATTACGCGATATACTACCAAAAAGATTAAGCTGATCCGGAGTAGTTTACTAACTAATCCGGAAAATATTACCCTTTTTACATTATTTATCGCACGGCAAATCTGCCTTTAGCGCATAACACTAAACAGCAAATAAGTTATATTTGCTGTTTTTTATTGGGGCCACCATGTCTGACAACACTTTTTCCCTTTTCGCAACCACCGCCAAAGGCCTGGAAGATCTACTCGCAAGAGAATTAACTGATCTTGGCCTAGAAGACATTAGACAAAAAAAAGGTGGCGTTCATTTCAACGCTAACAGTAAAGATGCAATGAAAGCCTGTTTATGGTCACGCATTGCCAATCGAATATTGCTGGAAATTGACACTTTTGATGTACCTGATGACGAAAGCCTATATCAACATATTTACGACATAGACTGGAGTACACATTTCTCAGTGCACAATAGTTTTGTTATTGATTGCTCAGTCAGTCGCTCACAAATAAATCATAGCCATTATGCCTCGTTAAAAACAAAAGATGCCATCGTAGACCAATTTAGAGAAAAAACCGGCGATCGCCCGGAAATAAAAACGGTTTCACCCGACATTCGCTTGAATCTTTACATCAATAACGATAAAGCCATCATCTATCACGATCTTTCGGGTGAAAGTTTGCACAAACGAGGCTATCGTATTGAAGGTGAGCACGCACCACTAAAAGAAAATCTAGCAGCGGCATTACTCATGCGCGCACAATGGCCAGAGGCATTTGCTAAAGACTTAGCCTTTGTTGACCCAATGTGTGGCTCAGGGACACTGGTTATTGAAGCAGCACTAATGGCTGCTAATATCGCTCCTGGATTAAATCGTGAAATTTTTGGTTTTCATAACTGGCGACATTTTGATTTGTCTCAATGGCAGGATTTAATCAAAGATGCCGAAGCTAAAAAAGAAATAGGCCTTACCAACATTCCATCAATAACAGGATACGACGTTAACGTCCACGCCATTCGTGCAGCGAGCATTAACGCACGTAAAGCCGGAATAGAAGGTTATGTTCACCTGGAAAAACGAGATATTCGAGAAGCCACCCCTAGAAAACAAGATGATTGCGGCTTACTTGTTGTAAACCCACCTTACGGCCAGCGACTAAGCGACAAAGAAGAAGTAAACGAGCTGTACTTCACCATGGGTGAGCAATTAAGGAAAGAATTCCTCAACTGGGATTTAAGTGTCTTCACCGACAGCCTGGAATTAGGAAAAAGAATTCCGTTACGAGCTAAAAAAATTCACAGTCTCTATAATGGCGCAATTGAATGTAAGTTACTGCATTTCAAAATTGCACCAGAAAACTTTTTTGACTCAAATCGAAAGTTTAAACCCATCATCGAAGAACGAAGAAGCGAAGGTGCCAAGAGTTTTGAAAACCGCTTAAAGAAAAACATAAAACACCTGACTCGCTGGTCAAAACGAGAAAACGTCACCTGCTATCGCGTTTACGACGCAGACATTCCGGAATATTCGATTGCAATTGATTTATATTATGCCGATAAACTGTACGTTAACGTTCAAGAATATGAAGCACCAAAAACAATTGATGATAAAATAGCCGCGCATAGACTAAACGAAGCGCTCAATATTATTACCGAGACTTTTTCGCTGAGCACTGATCAGCTATCAATTAAACAACGAAAGCAGCAAAAAGGGTCCCAGCAATACGAAAAACTGGATAGCGACAAACAAGAATTTATTGTCGCCGAAGAAAATGGCCATAAATTTTATGTCAATTTCACCAGCTATCTTGATACCGGCCTTTTCCTTGATCATCGAGATACTCGGAAAATAATACAAGATCTAGCTTATGGAAAAAGCTTTTTGAATTTATTTTGCTACACAGGAAGTGCCAGTATATATGCTGCAAAAGGTGGCGCCCTAAGTACCACTAGTGTTGATATGTCGAACACATATCTTGAATGGACAAAACAGAATTTTGACTTGAATGAGCTTTACGACGATGTTCATCAATTTGTTCGAGCCGATTGCGTAAAATGGATGGGAAGCCAAACTCAAAAATACGATTTGATTTTTCTGGATCCACCCAGCTTTTCCAACTCAAAAAAAATGGACAAACAATTCTCAATTCAGCAAGACCAAGTTCCACTAATCACAGATGCACTCTCCATGCTTTCAGAAAATGGCGTACTGATATTTTCGAATATCTTCAGAAATTTTAAACTAGACAAAGAAGCATTCGGCAATACGTTAGACGATGTGGCAATTGTAAACCTAACAAAACTGACGATTCCGGAAGACTTCAAACGTAACACCAAAATTCATAATTGCTGGAAATTTTCTCGGAAAGCCGTAATCGCTTAAACATAACTGCCAATGATCATTATCTCCCATCA
>JAOTSL010000063.1 GCA_029864945.1 Gammaproteobacteria bacterium | reverse complement strand
GCAAAACCGTTTGATGTTGAGGAGGTGAAGGCGAGAATCCGTATACACCTTAGAATGGTTGAAGCAGATAGATTTGAAAAAGAAATTGGTATTAGACGGTTAGTCGAAACGCAATATTTTCAACAATTGGAAAGTCTTAACGCAGCCGTTGTACATGTAGATAAGAGCGGAAAAGTCGTTTACGCCAATTCGAAAGCGTGCGATCTTTTTGAATATAAGAAAGATGACCTTATTGGTGAATCGGTAGAGTTGCTGATGCCAGAACAATTTCGAAATAAACATGTCAGGCACAGGAGAAGTTACTTGGTTTCGCCAGGTTCAAGAGGGATGGGTGCGAGCATTCAAGTTTCCGGATTGAAAAAAAGTGGCCTATTATTCCCTGTGGATATTAATATTAGTTCATTGTATACAAAAGATGGCATTATTGTTTCCGCAGAAATTAAGGATCTAACTGAACAGAAACGAATTGAAGCTGACCTGGATCAACAGCAATCTATTTTTGAAGCGGTATTTCAAAATATTCCTGATGCCTTGTTTATATTTGATAAAGATAGACAGATTATTATGGCAACGCCTTCCGTTTCTAATATGTTTGGTTTCAGAAGTGATTATTTTGTTGGCAATAATCTGTTGTCCCTTTGTGCTGATGAGGAAAGTTATGAGCAAATGAGTCAATTTGTATTTGATAGTGAATCTAAGGCCACTTTAGAGGCGCCTTTTGTTCGATTTTCACGTGACGATAAAAAAATATTTTCAGGGGAAGTGGTTAGTAGTGTAATCATTGACGGTGAAAAACAGAAGATTGGTTATATTGTTTTAGTGAGGGATATCACCGAGCGACAAAAGTACAATGAGGAAAAAAGCAAATTACACGCGCAATTTCTCCAATCGCAAAAAATGGAAGCTCTAGGGCAGTTAACTGGTGGGATTGCCCATGATTTTAATAATATGCTGGCAAGTATTATCGGTTATACAGAGCTAGCCCAACAATATGTTTCAGAAGCTGATGGAGACATGTTTCGTTATCTTGAAGAAGTGAGTAGCGCTGGTTTTCGTGCGCGTGATTTGGTATCTCAAATGCAGATGTTTAGTCGCAATGCTAATGATGTGAACAAAGAAATATTAAACCTAAAAATTATTGTAGCGGAAACTGTGAAATTGTTGAGGCCTATACTCACATCAAGCGTGAGTGTTGATATGATAATTAGCGATGCGGTGCCTCTGATTAAAGCTGACTCTGGAAAAATACAACAAGTTATTATGAATTTATGTATTAATGCTCGGGATGCAATGCAGGGGCAGGGTCATATTGGAATTTCACTTGTTCGGAGGATAGTTAAAAAAACGGTTTGCGATTCCTGTCACAGTAGCTTTGAAGGAGAGTATGCTAAATTGAGTGTTCGTGATGATGGGAGCGGGATTGATGGGCATATACTCAATCGTTTGTTCGAACCTTTCTTTACCACTAAGGATGTCGGGAAGGGGACCGGAATGGGGTTAGCCATGGTGCATGGTATCACTCATGAGCATGAAGGACATATTGTTGTTAATAGTAATAAAAATGAAGGAACAACATTTAATCTTTATTTTCCGGTAACATCGGAACTTGTGATTGAAAAAGGTAGTGATAATCGAATAGCACAGAACAAAAACATTGGAAGTAATAAAAAAATTGTTGTGATTGATGATGAAGATGCAGTTGCTCGATTTTTATTGGCATTATTAGAAAACTATGGTTTTGATGTTGTAGTGTTTAACGATTCCAATAAAGCATTTGATTACTTGAGTGCTGGTACATGTGATGTGGACCTTGTTATTACGGATCAAATTATGCCTGAAATGTCCGGCATTGAATTGGCGAAAAAGATACTAAAAATAAAGCCAGAGATGGAATTTATACTTTCCACTGGTTACAGCGATACTGTTGATGAAAAGTTAGTGAAATTGTTTGGTGTTAACGGTTTTCTTACCAAGCCCTATAAATCTGATGTGCTTATTGATACCGTTTGCAAAATATTAACAAAAAGAAATAGCGGTGTAGCTGTATAAGTTATAACGCACTAATTTAGGACTGGTTCCTCTGGCATTCATTGCTAAGTTCGAGAGTCTCCTAGCCGAAAATTAGTGCTATGTGGAGGGTGTAAATAAAACTACACCAGTTTTTTATATTTAAATCTTTTTGGCTTATCCGCTTCATCCCCAATTCGTTTTCGAAGGTCTTTTTCGTATTCTTCATAGTTGCCTTCAAACCATACAACTTGACTATCTCCTTCAAAAGCCAGAATGTGTGTTGCAATCCGATCTAGAAACCAACGGTCATGAGAAATAACAACTACACAGCCAGGGAAGTCGAGCAGGGCATTTTCCAGCGCACGCAGGGTTTCAATATCAAGGTCGTTGGTAGGTTCATCAAGGAGCAGTACATTGCCGCCGCTGCGCAACAGTTTTGCAAGATGTACACGATTTCGTTCGCCGCCGGAGAGTTGTTTGATTAACTTTTGCTGATCAGACCCTTTAAAATTAAACCTTCCCGCATAGGCACGAGATGGCATAGAAAAGTTACCGACGACAATGTTATCCATTTCATCTGAAATTTCTTCCCATACGCTTTTCTCATCAGATAATGCATGTCTTGATTGGTCGACGTAAGCCAGGTCAACAGTTTCTCCTTTTTTTATCTCACCGCTGTCAGGGGATTCTTCACCAGTTAACATGCGGAAAAAAGTCGTTTTACCAGCGCCATTAGGACCGATGATTCCAACAATTCCACCAGGTGGTAAATTAAAATTAAGGTCGTCAATTAATAAGCGATCACCAAATCCTTTGTTTAAATGAGATATTTCAAAAACAATATCTCCTAATCGTGGTCCGGGTGGTATAAACATTTCATTCGTTTCATTTCGCTTTTGAAACTCTTGTGAATTCAAATCATTAAATCGTTCGAGACGGGCTTTGCTTTTTGCATGTCTGCCTTTGGCATTTTGGCGAACCCATTCCAGTTCAGATTTTATGGATTTCTGGCGGGCTGATTCCTGTTTTTCTTCAATTTTTAGACGTTTTTCTTTTTGCTCTAACCATGAGGAGTAATTACCTTCCCAGGGAATACCAAGGCCTCTATCTAGTTCAAGTATCCAGCCTGCAACATTGTCGAGAAAATATCGATCATGGGTAATTGCCACTACTGTTCCGGGGAAGTCATGAAGAAAACGCTCTAGCCATGCAACTGATTCTGCATCAAGGTGGTTGGTTGGTTCGTCTAGCAATAACATGTCAGGTGACGAGAGTAGTAGGCGACAAAGTGCCACACGTCTTTTTTCGCCACCGGAAAGAGTGGTTACATCTGCATCCCAATCAGGTAGTCGTAAAGCGTCTGCTGCAATTTCAAGTTGCCTATCCAGATCCCATGCATTTGCTGCTTCAATGGCATCTTGGAGCTTACCTTGTTCATCTAATAGAGATGTCATTTCATCATCTGACATTGGCTCAGCAAACTTTGCACTAATTTCATTAAACTTATCAAGCAATGCTTTTGTTTCGGCAACACCTTCTTCTACGTTGCCGCGTACATTTTTTTCAGGGTTTAGTTCTGGTTCCTGGGGTAAATAGCCGATGTTTATGCCAGATAGAGGAATAGCTTCACCTGTGTAATCTTTATCAATACCCGCCATAATACGCAGCAAGGAAGATTTACCTGAGCCGTTGAGGCCCAAAACGCCAATTTTTGCACCAGGGAAAAAGGATAAGGAGATATCTTTTAATATTTGTTTTTTTGGTGGAACCACTTTACTAACGCGGTTCATGGAAAATATGTATTGAGCCATATGTGAATTATTCTCCCTTGGTTTGGTTTGGTTTGGTTTGGATTTAATCTGGGCAGTCTATGAAATACTCCGACTAATATTTTTTAGCATACCAGTAATTTTAAGTATTTGTAAAATTATCTGAAGTAGGGAAGCTCAGGGGGGTGTAGGGGGTTGATAATAGATGCAGACAGGTTTGTAAAATCGGTAAAAGGAGATTTAAATGTGTTGGAGGAGAATGAGAGCATATAGATTATATGCTCTCATTATAATAATTAAGTTCTACCCGCTTGTTGGGTTACATCAACGTATAAAGTAAGGCGTTGCCCTGGTTGCAAATATTTTTTCTTAGAAATGGTATTGTTCCAACGAATCACATCTCGGACGTTAATTTTAAATTTTTGAGATATTAGTGCGAGTGAATCACCCCTTCTTACTCGGTAATTAATTTTTTGTGTCACCAGTTGTGATGGGTGAGGTGAAAATTTGGCTTTACTAAGTTTACCTTCTTTGCTCCAGATAATTAGTTTTTGCCCGGTACGCAGAGTATCTCGCGGTGCTAACCCATTCCATTTGGCTAGATTTTGGTAGCGAACTTTATATTTTCGTGAAATTGACCATAACGTGTCGCCGGACTTTACACGGTAGGCCTGTTTCTCTTTTCCTTTGCGTTTGGTATTTTGCAACGCGATTAAACGCTGTTCTGCGCTTAATGTGTAGGTTTTTCCTTTGTGGGATGACACCGGGATGATCAGGTTTTGACCTTCACGAATCATAGTGCCACGGACCTGATTTAAATCTTTTATCAGTGATACGGTTGTATCGTATTTGTCCGCAATAGCTAACAAAGATTGTCCTTTTTTAATTTTATGTCGTACCCATGAGATTCGTTTGTTGCTGGGTAAGGATGCTAAATTTTCTTCAAATGATTCGGCATTTTCAACCGGTACCATTAACTTGTGAGGCCCTTTAGGGTCGGTAGCCCAGCGATTGTATCCCGGGTTCAAAATATACAATTCTTCAAGTGTAATATCGGCTAGCTCGGCGGCAAGTGCTAAATCAATTTGTGAGCCTATACCTACTTCGGCCATATATGGCTCGTTAGCAATGGGTGGCAGTGTTAAGTTAAATTTTCCTGGATCGTGAATGATTTCAGCAAGTGCGAGCAGTTTTGGCACATAACTTTTAGTTTCTTTTGGTAAATCCAGTGACCAGAAGTCTGTTGGTTTTCCGTTGCGTTTATTCTTTTTCATTGCTCTGGTAACAGTTCCGTAACCTGAGTTATAGGCAGCCAATGCTAGCATCCAGTCATGGTTAAGAGAGCGGTGTAAACCTTTTAGGAATTTGAATGCAGCCTGTGTTGACGCAACAATATCCCGCCGGCCGTCATACCACCAGTTTTGTTTTAGGCCATATATCTTTCCTGTCGCAGGAATAAACTGCCAAATTCCAGCGGCACGCCCGTGAGAATAGGCAAAAGGTTGAAAGGCGCTTTCGACAACAGGCAGTAGTGCTATTTCAAGTGGTAGGCCCATTCGATCGGCTTCTTCAACAATAAGGTATAAATATTTGTCAGCGCGATCGGCAACACGGTTTAAGTAGGATTGATGTTTAGAATACCAACGTATGTGTGTATTGATACGTGCATTGGCTTGATGAGGAAGGTCGTATCCGTTTCGAATGCGGTCCCAGATATTTTCTTCTTCATCATTATTTAAATAGAGCACAGTCCCGTGTTGACCGATATTGTGAGGGATAGCAGCCTCTTTGTATAAGTCGAAAGGTAATTCACGTTGTCCGGGGAAGCGGCCAATGATCGTTGCTTCGTCACCAGGTGCTACTGTATTGTTTTGTTCGTTTGTCCACATTAACGGATCGACTGATGGATCTATATAAGTAAATAAAGGCGGTTGCTGTTGTGCTTTTATTTTTTCTGTCCTGGCAAATTTTTCAGCCTCTATAATTCGTGATTGCTCTGCAAGTCTCTCGGCTTTTGTTTGAAATAACGGGATAAAATTTTGATTAGCGCAGGCGGAAAATAATAAGCTGGCGGCTAGTAAAGCGGGTATTTTAAAGTGAGCTAATTTGAGCATAAAGCGTTCAAAAATTCCTGTGATAATTGTTTAATCTGATTTAACACGCAGGTTTGTGAGCCGAGATATTTTTTTATTTATTCTCGGTGGTTACCCGTAAACACAATAGTTGCGTGATTGCTTTTCATCAATATGCAGGCCAGGTTTGATAGCAATGGCGCATATTTTGGAAAAAACGCTTAGGTGATGTATAAATGCGCCTAAATAGCGCTCAACCCTCTAAAACTGTTATTATTCACTTTATATAACGGTGCATTTACTAATTTCTTAAGCAAATGATCAGAATATATTCAACTGAGTAGACTTGATATAAATTTAGTCATACCTTATTGATTAATCGTGATAAGTTTATCACCTATGTAGGGCATTTGTTTTAATATTAATGACTTCCAAAATGGTGTGTAAAAAGTGACCGAAAACTCCGATTCGCAGCAACAAAAACAACTAGAAAAATACCAGCAGTCGCTAAAAAATCGACATTTATTACGGTCCTGGTATGAGACGCCACTCGGTCAAGCTTTGTTAGAGGCGGAAAATAGAGAGCTCGAAGCTGTTTTGCCCAATATCTTTGGTTACCATCTTTTACAACTCAGTGAGCATAATAACTCGACATATTTGGCAAAAAGTTCTATACGACATCAAATAATCAGTGATGTATGTTCAGTATCTGATGAGCATGAGTGTTCACTTGGTGTTCAGATGAATGCGCATAATCTTGCGATTGCTTCCGACAGTGTTGATGCGGTTATATTGCCCCATACTCTTGATGTTGATATGAATCCCCAGCAAGTCCTAAGAGAAACCGACCGTGTTCTGGTCCCTGAAGGACGGGCTGTTATTTTAAATTTTAACCCTTGGAGTAGTTGGGGGGTCAGGCATGTCCCCAATATGTGGTATGGGCAATCCCCGTATTCATTACGTTTTTTGAGTCTCATGCGAATGAAGGACTGGCTTACACTTTTGGGTTTTGAGATTGAAACGGTAAAAACATTTTTTTACCAGCTACCGGTGAGTAATCCCGCCGCATTGAAAAAACTGGGTTTTCTCAATGCGGTTGGCGCTAAAGTATGGCCGGCATTTGGAAGTGTATATTTAATTGTGGCGCGTAAGCAGGTGTCTACTTTGACGCCAGTTCAACCACGTTGGTTTTTAAGGCGTCGCTCACGTGTGATGCCTGGTTTCATAGAAACAAGAGTAGAAAACACCGAACACGCAGATGATCCGGCAACAACAGCTGTTGATATTATGCTTAACAAGAACCGATAAACTACTAAATATTACAGTGAGTCAAGAGTGAGAGTGATCAGTAATGGATGCAAATAAAGACGTCATCAGACAAATTGTTCTGGATACCGAGACTACTGGTTTGGAGCCGAGTCAGGGGCATCGGGTTATTGAAATTGGTGCCGTTGAAGTTATTGGTCGGACACAAACCGGTAATCATTATCATCAATATCTTCAACCTGATCGTGAAAGTGATGAGGCTGCACTCAATGTTCATGGAATAACAACAGAATTTCTAGCTGATAAGCCCCGTTTTGCAGATGTCGTGGAAGATTTTCTGAACTATGTTAAAGGTGCGCAGCTAATTATCCACAATGCGCCATTTGATGTGGGTTTCATCAATAACGAGTTGAAATTACTGGGTCCTAAATGGGGAAAAATCGAGGATTATTGTACGATTCTTGATTCGTTAGTAATGGCGCGGGGAAAACATCCCGGGCAAAAAAATAATCTGGATGCTCTTTGTCGACGTTATGACATAAACAATAGTCACCGAGAATTACATGGTGCATTGCTTGACTCGGAGATACTTGCTGACGTTTATCTAGCAATGACCGGTGGGCAAGTTAGTTTGGGGTTAGGAGCTGATGCGAGCAGTACAGAAGGTAGCGCTAATGCGACTGCAATTCGCCGGCTGGCGGCTGACCGCCCACGCTTAAAAGTACAAATGGCGACCGAAGAAGAGGTTGAGGCTCATGAAAAACGTCTGGAGACGATTCAAAAAGTGTCTGACGGGAAGTGTGTCTGGTTAAATTAAAAATAATTATTCAGTATTCTTATCTTTTGCTTCAGAAGCGGGGCTGTTCCTAAATCACCAACATATGTATCCATATGCTGGTGATCGGTATCCATGAGTTTGCAGCCAAACAGTGTTAAGTCCGACAGGCTCCTAGGTAAAGAGGGCGCTGTTAATCCAGAGATGCACTCCAATACTGGCAAAATAACCTAATGCAATAACCGGCATCCACTTTAAGTGGCCGAAAAAAGTATAGTGTCCTTTCGCCTGCCCCATCAATGCAACTCCCGCAGCTGAACCCACGGATAACAAGCTACCACCCACACCTGCAGTAAGTGTTACCAGTAACCATTGGCCCTGAGACATGTCTGGATTCATACTTAATACCGCAAACATAACAGGAATGTTGTCAACGATGGCGGACAGGAAACCTACCATGATGTTGGCATTAGTTGCGCCCCAGTCCACATACATTACTTCAGATGCAAGCCCGAGGTAGCCGATAAATCCGAGGCCACCAACACACAGTACAACGCCGTAGAAGAAGAGAAGAGTGTCCCATTCTGCACGCGAAATCTTGTTAAACACATCAAATGGTTGAACGTCCCCTGCAACAGTTACCGAAAACTCTTCTTCTTTCGGTTCGCTTTTTTCGAACGTATGAGTTTTTTTCAGGTAGTAACCAAATATTTGTAGATAGGCTAAACCAGTCATCATGCCGAGGACGGGCGGGATATGTAGAAAATTATGAAATGAAACCGCAGTGACAATAGTGGTGATAAATAGAAATATAATGATTTTCGCGCCACGTTTCATCTCTATAGTTTCTGTCGAGCTTTCTGGTGTTTCATCAGGAATAGCAAAATGCATAATCACTGCGGGAACCAAAAAATTTACGATTGCAGGGATGAATAAGAAAAAAAACGTTGAAAACTCAAGGATACCTTTTTGCCAAACCATTAACGTTGTAATGTCTCCAAACGGGCTGAATGCACCGCCTGCATTTGCAGCAACAACAATATTAATACAACCTATTCCAATGAAGCGAGGGCTTTTTGCACCTACAGCCATGAGTACTGCACACATAAGTAATGCGGTGGTCAGGTTGTCAGCAATGGGAGAAATGAAAAATGCCAGAATGCCGGTTAGCCAGAATAGTTTTCGATAACCGAATCCTTTTTGTATAAGCCAGGATTTTAGTGATTCAAAGATGAGACGCTCTTCCATAGCATTGATGTAAGTCATTGCTACCAATAAAAAGAGGAATAACTCTGAAAACTCAAGCAGGTTGTGTCGGACTGCAGCTTCAGTTGCATGAGGTAAATCATTTTGCACGTAAATGAATGCGATCATGGCCCAAATGATTCCCGCAGCGAGAATAACTGGCTTGGATTTTCGTAGGTGAGTAAATTCTTCCGCCATGACAAGCAGATAGGCGATGACAAAAATAATAAGAGCAATGTAACCAACCGGATGCGAAGTCAGGTCGAGGTTCTCGCCGCCGCCGGACGCAAAAGAGACTCCGGGCAAAAACAGGGCAAGTAATAGAAAAACAAGATAGTTAAGCATAGTATTTATCAGTGAGTATCCAAATTTAAGTGAGAGTGTATCGAGTTGATGAGATTAAGATTGATATATTTTAGACGATTTCGCCGCCATTATAAAATCATTTTCGTGTAGCCCATTGATTTTATGCGTGTAAAAAGTAACGGTGCAATACCCCCAGCCAAGTGCGATATCCGGGTGATGGTTTTCTGCTTCGGATAATTCTCCTAACCTATTAGTAAATGCAAGCGCACCTACAAAATTATCGAAAGCATAATTTCGCTGTATTTTTAACGCATTGTCGATCAACTTCCAGTCGGAGACTTCCGCAAGAAACGCTTCCGCGGTAGTTTTATCCAAAGGTGGGGTAGCTCCATGATGCGGGGTGCACGTTTTTTGATCTAGCATTTGCAGTCCAGCTTAAGTAATTATTGTAAGAGACCGATTACATAGCGAATTAATTTCGTTAATCATTCAACTCAATTCAGGCAATTATTATAGACCGCTTTTTCGTGTCTTTGTGACGATGTTAGTTTTTACTGCTCCAGTATCGATCTTGTTCCATAAAAATAACTGGGTCTAATAAAAATCTAAATTATTTAGGTTGCTGTATGCCAACTGGCATGAAACTTTCAGTTGAGATCGATACGATTAGTTTGGCTTGTTTTTATCAAGCGGGATATTTAATTCGTAGATTATTATTTTGAAATGGAATTCAATAAATATAAGTAATTCATCATGGATACAAGGTGTTTTTTATGCAAATTGTAAACAAGGAGTCGTATGTGAACTCACGTAACGTGCAGGGATTTCTGGATGAACTTTATGTTAGATATGTGCTACACGCTAATGTAACAACCAAGCAACCATTGAATTTTTCGGCATATGCACGTTCTATCTCGGCGTGCCCAATTAAAGCCGTATTATTTGCGGATGAAAGGGGGCCGGTTATTGCGGCCTTTAATGCGGAAGATGGATTAGCCTTTGATACCTTGTCTACTGTGATGAAACGTCAGTTTTCCCTAGATCCGGGAAGAAATTATAAAAAACAATTGCATGGATTTTCTATCAGGCATTTGCCCCCTTTAGGTCGGTTATATCAAATACCAATGGTGATTGATGAAGGGCTGATTGATCAAGAGCGCTACTTAATGGAATTTGATGGCAAAGAAAGCTTTATAGAAATAGATAAAAAAGGATTTAAAAAGCTAATCCAGGGCGCCCAAATAAAACACTTCACGAAGTCCATTTCTGAGCGCAGGATGCCGAAAATTGATAGTCCGTTTATACCAAGGAAGGAACACAAGGTGAAAAATATGAGCCAGAAAACGAATAGTTTGTTAAGTCTCAACGAGGTGAAATCACGGTTTAATGACGGGGTTGACCTTCCCGTGATACCGACAGTTGCGCAGCAATTGATATTCATGAAGTCAGAAGAAAAGTTTGAGCTGCTTGATTTGGTGCACTTGATCGAATCTGACCCGGTTATTAGTGCAAAAATCATTTCTTATGCAAACAGCCCCTTTTTTTCCTACGAAGGTAAGCTTGAAACAGTTCAAGAGGCCGTGTATCACGTGCTGGGCGTGGATATTAGTTTAAATATTTCACTTGCTCTAGCTCTGGGGCAAGAATTCAATGGGCCAATGAAAGGGCCATTAGGTGCATCTTCCATCTGGCGACACGCTGTATATTGCGGTGTATTGTCTCAGTCAATTGCAACTAAAATCAATAATCGGCCGAGCTTGAAGCCGGGTACCGCTTATTTGTTTGGTTTGTTACATAATATTGGTTATTTGGCGCTGGGCCAATTATACAAAGTGGAGTTCAAAGCATTTAATAAAGCGGTTTCTCTGAATAATGATGTTTCACTCAAGCAGCTCGAAATGAGCTTGTTGGGAGTGACGCATGCTGATGTTGGAATGTTGTTAATGAAGTCTTGGGGTATGCCTATGCAGTATGCATTACTGATGGAGAATCATCATAACGGCGAATATAACGGAGAGTATCGCGAATATGTAAACATTGTGTATATTGCGAATTTGTTACTAAAAAGAGCAGGTATAGGAGATGCCGAAGAGAGTGAAGTACCTCGTATTTTACTGGAGCAATATAACCTCGATGAAGCAGAATTAACTAATATGCTTGATATTGTGATGGGGTGGCACGACAATCTTGATCACCTCGCGCATCAGCTGGCCGCGTAATTTATTTTGTCTACTTATTGTTTAGGTTTTAAGTCATGTTAAAAGTTTTACAATAACTCTATTAAAAATGTAGTTATTTCGCACAAGTCTTGCCAGTCCTTTCTTATGTTGAGCTTTCATTAAAGTCGAAACTGGATTATAAAAAGAGAAATTCAGTTAAAAATGGTTTTTTATGGAAAATAACATACAATAAACCAATGCATATAATTCTGATAGATTGAGACTCAACTGCATATATCAGGGTTATTGCTTTATAGCGTTCAGCAAATAAAACTCTAATAATAAATGTGACGTTTCTGTAGTACTGCGTTGATATAGGCAATTGTATGTCTATCGCGTAGTTGGGGCTGTAGCAAGTGGGGTGTAAGAAATGCTAGTGAAAACGGCGGATAATGTCTGTCAGTCTGAAATAATTTTCAAAGCGTTGTCGATGCTCAAGTTAATAGAGCGATCAGAGCAAGATAATTTGATTTTCAATCATGTTGCCTTGATGCTGGAGGATTATGATGAAAAGAAAGCCGAAACAGAACAACTGTTATGTAGCTTGATTTCTTTAATTCTTAGTTCATTTTCAACACACCTTCCACCTAGTGATACATTATCTACGAAGATCAAAATGCTTCAATTTAGATTAATGGCGCCAGTTACCAGCACTGAGCATATTGCATTGCAGCATTATGTTGAGACTTGCGCGGACTTAATTACTCAGAAAAACAATATTTCGCAGGTTAAAATTGAGGCAACACTTGAGCCTATACTCAATTCTTTCGGTCTTGATAATAAGAAGCCTTTTTTAAAGTCGGGTAAAGTGTCTCAGAATACAGCTAA
>JAOTSL010000062.1 GCA_029864945.1 Gammaproteobacteria bacterium | reverse complement strand
AGGCGTAGTTGCCGGTGGTGGTGTTGCACTTGTTCGTGCAGAGCTTGCTATCCGTGACTTAAAAGGTGACAACCATGACCAGGACGTTGGAATCACAATTCTACGTCGTTCAATGGAAGAGCCTTTACGTCAAATCGCAGCTAACGCTGGAGCAGAAGGTTCAGTTGTTTTGAACAAGGTTGCAGAAGGTTCAGGTACTTTCGGTTTTAACGCAGGTAATGATACTTACGGCGACATGATCGAAATGGGTATTCTTGATCCAACTAAAGTAACTCGTTCAGCATTGCAAAATGCAGCATCTGTTGCTGGCCTTATGATCACTACAGAAGCGATGATTGCTGACAAGCCTAGCACTGAAGCTGCTGCTGGTGGAATGCCAGACATGGGTGGAATGGGCGGTATGGGTGGAATGGGCGGCATGATGTAAATAACTGCACAGCGCGTTCATCTTTTACTCTAGAGCTGCGTTGTTTTCGTACTCGGTCGGTCACATATAAACATATGCTCCCTTCCTCCGTGCGCAAGCGCCTTACTCTGAAGCAAAATCTAAACGCGCTGAGCCGTTATTTCTGAGCTCAAAAACACTTTTAAAAAGCCCTGCGATTTTTCGCGGGGCTTTTTTAATTTTGGAATAGACTAAATATTTTTATGGATAAACTCACTGCACTTCCGCCGCTTTCTTTGTATATTCATTTTCCCTGGTGCATTCAAAAATGCCCTTACTGTGACTTTAATTCACATGAAGTTAAAAATGGCATCCCAGAAGAAATTTATATAAACGCGTTACTGAAAGATTTGGAGAATGATCTTCCGCTGGTTTGGGGGAGAAAAATCAATACCATTTTTATGGGGGGCGGTACGCCTAGCTTATTTTCACCTGAGGCGATGGACACGTTACTTTCTGGTATTCGCGCCCGTATTCCAGTTTCACCTAATGCTGAAATCACGATTGAAGCAAACCCCGGCACCGTTGAAAACGACTATATTCCAGGTTTTAAACAAGCAGGCATTAATCGTATTTCGTTTGGCGTTCAAAGTTTTGATGATGAAATCTTACAAAAACTCGGTCGGATTCACAATGCGGAGTCTGCCAGACATGCGGTAAAAAAAGCACAAACCGCAGGTTTTGAGCGAATAAATGTTGATCTCATGTTTGCCCTGCCAGGCCAAACACTCAAGCAGGCAAAATTTGATTTAGAGTCGGCCATTGCGCTATCCCCCACCCATATTTCTTATTATCAATTGACGATTGAACCTAACACCGCGTTTTATCACAACCCACCCACCGTACCCAATGACGATGCCTCTTGGGAAATTTTTCAACAAGGCAAATCAATTCTGAACGATGCGGGCTTTGATCAATATGAAGTGTCAGCTTATGCCACAAAAAACGACCAGTGTCGTCACAATACAAACTACTGGTTATTTGGTGATTACCTTGGAATAGGTGCGGGCGCACATGCGAAAATCACTGATGGATCTCAACAATCAATTACCCGTTACTGGAAGCACAAACACCCAAAAGAATATTTAAGCTCTGTAGAGAAATCGGCCATTGCTGGCCAACAGAATTTATCTGACAAAGATTTAGTGTTTGAGTTTTTAATGAATGGCCTAAGACTAAACGAAGGATTCCATTCAGAGGTATTTTGCAATCGAACTGGACTCAACACAACAGCACTCAACAAACAACTTACACCGCTAATTAATGAAGGCTTAATTGAATGGAATCAAACATCAAATGTTATTCAAGCAAGCGAAAAAGGAAAACTGTTCCTCAATGAAATTCTTGAAAGGTGTTTGCCAGATTAAAAGTCTGGCCGACAGACTAATTCTAACCGCACCTTAACATGCACCAACCTGCCACCATTGAAATTAAGTGATTATCCATACTTTTCTTTGACCCAAACCGTAAACTGGGAACTTAAAGAATAACTTCGAAAAGGCCGATAAATTAACTAGATAAACGTATTGTGAGCAACAAGTACCAGCCTTTATGTCGGCTTTCTAAGCATCTCTCTCAAAACCCAAGCGCCCACCCGAAAACCTAAGCGTTTCTCTGGATTTATAAGTGTTTCTCTGGATTTCTAAGTGTTTCTCTGGATTTCTAAGTGTTTTGGGAGTAAAACTAGAAAGGCAATACTTAGCCTAAAGTATAACTAATAAAAAGTGCATGTAAAGGTTGAAATGAAAGCTATAGGATACAGTTATCTAAACAAATACTACAACTTGCTGCTCCCAAAGCTTGGGGTTGAAGTCTATCAAGATCCAAAAGCTGAAACAGAAAGCACCATAAACTATGGGGCGTCGAAACGACGAATCATTCCTGGTGCCAGGAAAATCATAGATACGCCATACGATAATATGGTTATAGCAATTAAATACCAGGGAATTCGGCTGCACTTTTTTGCGGCTATTTTCCAGAAAGTTGATGTAGCTGAACTTACTGGTTTTATTAAAAGCAAACCGAACTCAGTTTATAATCGGGTAATTTGGTATTTGTATGAGTGGATCAAAGGAGAAGCACTTCAAATAGAAAACCTACCCTCTGGGAATTACATAAAGTTACTTGATGAAAAGTATTATTACACACTGAAGGCGGGAGATAGAGATAAGCGAACCCGGGTTATCAATAATGCCATTGGTACGAGTGAGTTTTGCCCAACAATTAGAAAAACACCTGACATATGCAAACTTGAAAAAGTGGATGTATATAAAACAGCATACGAACAGATGCAAAATTTAGGAAAAGGCCTCTCAGCCGATGTGATCGGGAGAAGCATAAATTATTTGTACACCAAAGAGACAAAATCATCTACTGAAATTGAAAAAGAGACTCTGAGCAACAATAAAATGGCGCGCTTTTTAAATGCCATCAAAAATGCTGGCTTATTTGAGCTATCAAAAGAAAAAATAGTAGATATTCAGAAGCAAATAGTTGAAGAGACAAAAAGAACTGACGATTATCGTGAGAAAGAAATATATGTCGGCACTACAATCCGACGGCTTGGAGGTGTTGATGAGGATGTTCATTATATCGGACCATTAGCCAAACATGTTCCAAGTATGATGCAAGGATTGCTTGACACGCATGATAGGTTAATGATGGACGGTGAATTACCATCACTGATGCATGCAGCTTTAATTTCATTCGGTTTAGTCTATATACACCCCCTTAATGATGGCAATGGCAGAACTCATAGATATCTAATCCATGATGTAATGAAGCAGCGCGAACCCAAGCACAAATTTATTATCCCTATTTCCGCCGCCATTCTTAAGAATCAAATTAAGTATGACTCCGTGCTGGAGTCGATATCACGTCCGATTATGGCAATGCTGGACTGGGAGCTGGATCATGGCAATGACAATAGAGCCATAATACACAACGATATTGATTATATGTATCGGTACCCAGACTATACAGCGCATGTCATATTTACTTATGACATGATGAATGCTGCCATAGCAAACGATTTACTGGATGAGATATGCTTGCTGTTAGCTTTTGATTTAATAAAAAAGGCTATTAATGAACTTTCTGATATACCAAATAACCAGTTAGACACTATGGTTTCTATCATCATACAAGGTGGTGGAACAGTTTCAAAAAGAAAACGTCAACTTCTCCTAAAGCAAATGAACGAAGAACAACTTGAATATATTGAAGCTCTCGCTGTAGAAACAATCGGTGGAATAAAGAAAAAATTAAAAATAGACGTGACTAAAGTAATGGGTGTCGAATAAAAATAAAGCACACCAAAACTTGCACCGTATGACAACAAAGTACTCTGACGCAGAAAAGCTGCGTCAGTGATTGAAGCGTTGAATGCCTGCTTTAAATTTATGTTTATGTTTAGAAATGACCTGAAACACTACTCAATATTCTGAATCTGCTCGCGCATTTGCTCAATATAAACCTTCAGATCAATCCCTGCTTTGGTGGTATCACCATCCATGGATTTCGAACAAAGCGTATTTGCCTCGCGATTTAATTCCTGCATTAAAAAATCTAATTGTCGCCCTGTTGGCTTATCATCATCAGAAGCCAAAATACGTTGCACTTCAGAAATATGCATTTCCAGACGCTTTAATTCTTCTTCCACATCAGATTTTTGCGTTAGGACAATCATCTCCTGTTCGAGTCGATCATTATCAATCTGCACACTCAATTCTTCAAATCGACTTAACAAACGCGCTCTGACTGCAGCCAAAATATCGGGCATTCTCTGGCGCACCTGACCTACGATTTCATGCATTGCTATTAAGCGCTCTTCCAAAGCTTCACGCAATTTTGCACCTTCACGTTCGCGGGTAACCACAAGCTCATTGATTGTTTTGACCAGCAGCTCAAGACCATCTTGTGATATTTTTTCTACATCTGGCGTTGGCGTGTCTAAAACACCCGGCCACTTCAACACTTCAAGTGGTGAAATATCACTTAAATCTTTAAACGCGACACCAACATCTGCACATAAAGCGGCTAACTGCTGAACTGCATTCTTATCTACAATCAGCTTATCCGACTGACCGCCCCCAGAGGCAACGCTAAAAGCGCACTCCACCTTGCCGCGACTCAACATATGCTTAAGAGATTCACGCACGCCCGGCTCCATGGCACGGTAATTTTCTGGTAATCGAATAAATGGCTCCAGATAACGATGATTAACCGACCGAAGTTCCCAAGAAATCACACCATAATCCCGTTTTAATTCTTCTCTTGCGTACGCCGTCATACTTTTAATCATTTTCTATCCTCATCATCCAGCCGAATATGGCGATATATAACCAGTAAGTTACATAAAAAGGCCATTTTTAAAGCCCAGCATTATCTGTGCTTTCAAATACTTAAACAAGGTTATGAGCAAAATTCAAGATTACCTCCCCAACAATAGCATTTTGGATCACTTTAAAACCATTAAGGTGATTGGTGGCGGTGGCTTCAGCATTGTGTATTTAGCTGAAGACACTCAAACAGGTGCGCATGTTGTTCTCAAAGAGTATTTTCCTGCCAAACTAGGTAAACGTGCAGAAAATATGGATGTTGTCGCCAAAACAATAAAAACAGAAAAGTACTTTAAGCAGGGTCGTAAGCTTTTTTTTCAGGAAGCCAGTGTACTTGCTGCATTGGACCACCCTAGCATTGTTCAAATCACCGGCTTTTGCCAAGCCCACGAAACAATCTACACAGCAATGAGTTATGAAAGAGGCATTAGCCTTCAAGCCTATATTAAGAAGAAAGATACAAATCGCAGTGAAAAATTTCTGCTCTCCGTGTTTTTACCTATTCTGAGTGCATTAAGTGCCGTCCATGAAATGGGCCTTTTACACCTTGATCTCAAGCCGGGGAATATTTACCTTCGTCAGGGTAAGCCACCTTTACTTCTGGACTTTGGTGCTGCACACAAATTAATGCTCGCAGCCGGTACTCGCATGTTTCCAGTTGTATCTCACGGCTTTTCACCACCAGAGCAATCAAAGCGAAACGCCAGACTTGGGCCATGGTCTGATTTGTACGCAATTGGCGCGACCATTAGAGCCTGCATCGAGTCAAAACCGCCACCATCATCAAAAGAACGCGTAAAAGAGAATAAGATGCGACCTGCAGCTGATGCCTTTGAAGGGCAGTATTCAACAAAGCTGCTCGAAGCCATTGACTGGAGCATGAACCTCGAAATTAGCAAACGCCCACAGAACGTTGAAGAATTTACTCAGGTTTTATTGCAGGCCAAATCTGACCTCAAAAATTTGTAATTCTTCAGAATGTATAGATTTCGCCTACGCTACCGGCACGTTAAGAGAAACGGCAAATTATAATGCTCCTAGTCGCCCTCTCATTAAAACCTGCGTATAATCGCCTCAAACTCAATCTGCACTTCTAATATTGAATAGTATTTGTTCGATGCCGATAACTTAATCACAATACAAAAAATTCACAGGTACACATAATGCGCCCAAGCGGAAGAAATCCGAACCAGTTACGAGACATTAAAATCACGCGTAACTACACCAAACATGCCGAAGGCTCTGTGCTGATAGAATTTGGCGACACAAAAGTACTTTGTAATGCATCAATAGAAGACCGCGTACCCCGCTTTCTCAAAGGCAAGGGTAAAGGCTGGATAACCGCTGAGTATGGCATGTTACCTCGCTCGACTAATGACAGAATGGGACGCGAAGCGGCTCGAGGAAAGCAAGGTGGTCGCACACTTGAAATTCAACGCCTGATCGCCCGTTCTTTACGTGCAGCTATCGATTTAGAAAAACTGGGTGAAAGAACCATCACTCTTGATTGTGACGTTATTCAAGCAGATGGCGGAACACGGACCGCATCTATCACTGGTGGATATGTTGCACTCGTCGATGCTATTAACCACATTGCTAAAAAATCACCGTCAATTACAAAATGCATCAAAACGGGCGTTGCCTCAGTATCAGTCGGTATTTTTAACGGCACACCTATTTTGGATCTGGATTACCCAGAAGATTCCAATGCGGAAACCGATATGAATGTCGTAATGAACGACCAAGGTAAATTCATTGAAATCCAGGGCACAGCCGAAGGTGAATGTTTTGATATGGAAGAGTTAAATGCAATGGTTGACCTGGCAAAAGCAGGCATTACAGAATTGCTGGCTCACCAGAAAGCAGCTCTTGAATAATCACTTTAATCGCCTCTACAAGTAAAGAACGTAATGACAAAAAATATTGTTTTAGCTACCGGCAACGCCGGCAAAGTTCGCGAAATTCAGGCTGTGTTAGCAGATTACGACATAGAAGTTTTGCCGCAATCCCAGTTTGATATACCTGAAGCCATAGAAGACGGACTAACATTTGTCGAAAATGCCTTAATAAAAGCCAGACACGCTTCAAAGCTCACTGGCCTACCGGCTATAGCCGATGACTCAGGCATTGAAGTCGATTTTCTTAACGGCCAGCCCGGCATATATTCGTCTCGATATGCGGGCGAAAACGGAGACAATGTTGCAAACAATACAAAGTTATTAGGCGCGCTTAAAGACGTTGCAAAAGAGCATCGTACAGCACGCTTTCAATGCGTTATTGTTTATTTACGCCACGAGCTGGATCCCACACCTATTATTTGCCAAGGGACATGGGAAGGGCATATTACCGAATCAGCATCAGGCACACAGGGCTTCGGATACGATCCACTATTTTTTATTGCCGCGCAAAATTGCACTGCAGCAGAGTTAGAATCCGAAACAAAAAATCAGATTAGCCACAGAGGACAGGCGTTAAAAGAATTTGTGAAAGCATTTTCAAGCCAAAATAACTTATGAGTGACGGCCATTTATTTATCATTGCAGCACCATCGGGTGCAGGAAAAACCAGCCTTGTAAAAGCACTTACATCGGGAATGAGTGATGTTTCCGTATCTGTTTCTTATACCACACGGCCTATTAGACCCGGCGAAGTTGATGGCGAAGATTATTATTTCGTAGATGCAAAATCGTTTCTCAGCATGCGTGACAGAAGCGAGTTTCTGGAATATGCCGAAGTATTTGGTCACTACTATGGCACGTCAAAACGACGCATAAAAGAACAACTGGCCAACAAATTCGACGTTATTCTAGAAATTGACTGGCAGGGTTCTCAGCAGGTAAAAAAGATATTCCCTGATTCCACCAGTATTTTTATACTGCCTCCATCAAAATCAGCACTGCTAGAAAGATTACGTAACCGAGGTCAAGATAGCGAAGAAGTCATATCACGCCGTACATTAGAAGCAATTTCTGAAATGTCCCACTACCATGAATTCGACTACGTCATAATAAACGATCAATTTAACACCGCTCTGGAGCAGTTACGCAGCATTATCATCACTCAACGCCTAACTACACCCGTTCAACAATGCCGTTTACGACCTCTCATTGATGAATTGCTGGAATAAATCACAGCATTCATCTATAATCGCCGGTTCTGCTAATTCATTGGAGCTCACACATGGCCCGTATCACCATCGAAGATTGTCTGGAAAACGTTGATAACAGATTTGACCTGGTATTACTTGCAACAAAACGTGCAAGACAACTTGCTAACGGTCGCGAGCCTCTTGTTCCCTGGGAAAATGACAAGCCAACTGTTGTTGCGCTACGAGAAATTGCTGACGGTTTAATTACCCATGAATACGTAGACAAAGGCATACAAATGGACGAAGAAGCCGAAGAGGAATTTCAAACTCAAGCTCCTTCAGAAAACCCTTAAGCTTTTCATTTAATCCAGCACCCTTTCAAAGGCCGTTTACAGGAATCTCCTATAAGCGGCCTTCTTATTTGTTTTTCTATCAATTTCACCTATCAATCATTTCTTTTTGGATAAATGACCATTACTATTAAATGTTTACGTAACGTTTAACATGCCAACAAATCAACCAGGTAATCCAATAAAACCATGTTTTTAATCAGTGACCTTTGCACCATGCTCAACACATATCTAGATGAAGACGAGGTAAAAGAAGTTTATCGCGCGTATCTTTTCGGTGCTGAGGCGCATTCTGGGCAAATGAGAATGAGCGGTGAACCCTACATTTACCATCCGCTAGCAGTTGCACGAATACTGGCCGGTTTAAAACTTGACCATAAAACTCTAATGGCCGCCATTCTTCACGATGTAATTGAAGACACTGAATACGCAAAAGAACAACTCGCAAATGAGTTTGATGATGAAGTTGCATCACTAGTAGATGGCGTTAGTAAATTAACCCAAATCAAATTTGAATCAAAAGCAGAAGCACAGGCTGAAAATTTTCGTAAGCTGATGCTAGCAATGGCGAAAGACGTGCGCGTTATCCTCATCAAACTTGCAGATCGTGTTCACAACATGCGCACCATCGGCATCATGCGGCCCGAGAAAAAACGACGCATTGCAAAAGAAACGCTTGATATATATGTACCTATCGCACATCGACTAGGCATTAACAGCATCCGTGTCGAATTGGAAGAACTTGGATTTGAAGCAGCGCACCCTTTACGCCACAAAATACTGCAGGATTCAATCGCAAAGATTAGTGGCAACCGAAAAGAAATAATCAATAAGATCGAAGTCGTCGTAAAAAGCCGCCTAGAAGAAGAAAGCCTGCATTGCGAGATTATTGGTCGAGAAAAACACCTCTACAGCGTATACAAAAAAATGAAAGACAAAAATCTTTCGTTTTCTGATGTATACGATGTATATGCCTTTCGAATTATTGTAGACAAGGTTGACACCTGCTATCGCGTAATGGGTATGTTACATAATCTTTACAAGCCATTACCTGGGCGCTTTAAAGATTACATCGCCATCCCCAAGGTAAACGGCTATCAAAGTTTACACACTGTTTTATTTGGACCTTATGGCGTTCCAATTGAAGTACAAATTCGTACCGACGAAATGGATAAAGTGGCAGAAGCAGGCATCGCTGCGCACTGGCTTTACAAGCAAGGCTCAAAATCAAGCGCCTCTCCACAAGGTTCTGCAAATGAATGGTTAAGAGACCTTCTTGAAATGCAGCAAACATCAGGAAACTCCATGGAGTTTCTTGAAAATGTAAAAATGGATTTATTTCCTGATGTGGTTTATGTATTTACGCCCAGTGGTGAAATAAAAGAACTACAACGCGGCTCTACCGCCATTGATTTTGCCTACAGCGTTCATACCGATATCGGAAACAAATGTGTTGCGGTAAAAATTGATCGCCAGCTTGCGCCTTTAAGAACCCAGCTAGAGACCGGCCAAACCGTCGAAATTGTAACTGCACCGGGCGCCAAACCCAGTCCCGCCTGGTTAAATTTTGTTGTTACCGGCCGTGCGCGCACACACATACGACACTACCTCAAAAGCTTACAAACCAGCGAAGCAATTACACTCGGCTCCCGCTTACTTGATAGAAGCCTTGGCGCTTATTCAATGTCGATAAACGGCTTGCCTAAATCGTACTTGGACACCGCCGTTAAAAACTTTAACCTTAATACATTTGAGGAATTACTAACAGAAATAGGCTTAGGTAATCGCATGCCGGTGCTTGTGGCGAAACAATTGGTACAACAATTACCCGATCACTCCAGGCCCGCAAAACAAAAAATGCCTGGCAATCAATTTGACATAAAAGGTATTCTTTCTAAATACGCTCCATCGTGGCTAAAAACATCTTCAAGTCACACCGCTACACCGCTTGCTATTCGTGGCACAGAAGGCGTCGTTGTTAACTACGCAAAATGCTGCCACCCTATACCAGGCGATCCTATCGTTGGTATTTTTAGCGCTGGTAAAGGTATCGTGATACACACGAAGGGATGTAATAATGTAAAAGAATACAAGAAACATCCCGAGAACATTCTTGAGCTTCAATGGGAAGACAATACAAGTGGTGATTTCCCTGTAGAAATTCGCATAGAAGTGAATAACCAGCGCGGCGTCCTCGCAATTATCGCAGCTAAAATTTCCGAACTGGAAACCAATATCGAAAACGTCTCTCTGGATGACAAAGACCATCGTTATACCGATTTATTGTTTCTAATAAATGTCAAAAGTAGAAAACATTTGGCTGACATAATGCGACAAATAAAATTAATTGAGCATGTCAGACGAATCAGCAGAACTAAAGGTTAAAAACCATTAAAGAAAACGCGTAATAAATTCTCAGCTATCAAAAATTTAAAGGAACACAAATGACAAAGGAAATTATTTCAACCCCGAATGCGCCTCAGGCAATAGGCACATACTCTCAGGCGGTTAAAACTGACAATACCGTTTATCTTTCAGGTCAAATTCCATTGATACCAGAGACAATGATTTTGGTGGAAGGCGACATAAACGCACAAATTCACCAGGTTTTTAAAAACCTGACGGCCGTGTGTGAAGCGGCAGATGGAAATCTACAGGATATCGTAAAGCTTAATATATTCCTCACCGACCTAAGTCATTTTCCCGTCGTAAACGAAGTAATGGCACAATATTTTAACCAACCCTATCCAGCCCGTGCAGCCATTGGCGTTTCTCAGCTACCCAAAGACGCTCAGGTAGAAATGGATGGTGTAATGGTATTGAGTTAGTCGCCCATATATTTCAATTTGAGCCAACACCCCTTCCTGTGCCTGATAATTGCATTATTATCTCATTAATGACAAACACAGATAAAATTCAATAAAATGTTTTGGCAAAAAGACCAAAAAGAGGCAACAGATAAAATAGGCCTGATACTATCTGGCGGCGGTGCACGTGCGGCGTATCAAGTTGGTGTATTAAAAGCCATCGCCGACTCATTACCAAAAGATGCAATAAATCCCTTCCCTATCATTTGCGGTACATCTGCCGGCGCCATAAATGCCGCTGCACTTGGGGTGTACGCATCACAATACAGGGAAGCGGTTTGGAGGCTGGTTCATGTATGGGGTAATTTCCACGTAGATCAGGTTTTCAGGGCTGATGGCTGGGGGTTAAGCGCAAGCGTTGTTCACTGGATGACTGCCAATATCTTTGGTCGTACCAGCCATGATCCTGTGGCCCTACTCGACAGAGCACCACTAAGCCGATTACTCAACCATTATTTACCTTTTGAAAAAGTTCAGAGCTCTATCGATAGCGGCAGTCTGTATGGCTTGTGCATATCGGCTTCAAGCTATTCAACTGGTAACTCGGTGGCATTTTACCAAGGGCATGAATCAATCGAACCCTGGGCGCGCGCCAACCGTATCGGCGTACCAACAATAATAAACCAAGAACACTTGATGGCATCTTCCGCCATTCCTTTTATCTTTGCCCCCCATAAACTCGATGGCGAATATTATGGCGACGGATCCATGCGCCAGAGCTCACCTACTAGCCCAGCACTACACATGGGAGCAGATAAATTGTTCGTCATTGGTGTCAAGCACGAAGAACCCTATAGCGCGCTACAAAGTCGAACAACCGACTATCCTACTTTAGGCCAGGTAGCTGGCCATGTCTTGGATAGTATATTTCTGGATAGTGTTTCCACTGATCTCGAACGACTTGAACGGGTAAACAAAACCTTTAGTCAAATACCAGATCGACATATCCCTGATGACAGCGCCACCATGCGCAAAGTCGATGCTTTGTTTATTTCACCAAGCAAAGATTTATACGGAATAGCCGAGCGCCACACTGACCTGATGCCACGCAGCGTTCGCCTGTTCATGAAAGCACTTGGAGCGTCAAAAAAACGCGGTTCCAATCTCATCAGCTATCTCCTATTTGAAAAAGCCTATTGCCGTGAATTAATTGCACTAGGCTATAGCGACACAATGGAAAGAAAAGAAGAAGTTCTTAGTTTCATGAATGTCGAATCAAAACCTTAACCCTTTCCTTGCTTCATTCTAAAACTCTCTTCATTTTATTCCTAAATATCAAACACATAAAAACTACAGCCAATTATCCCGGTTTAACCTAGAATCCGCAGTTAGATTCGACTTTATAGTGCAATATATTGATGTGCATAGTGAATTTAAAAAATGCGTGGTCACCTTATTGGTGATCAGCAGTTTTTTAAATTGACTAGGTGCATCAAGAG
>JAOTSL010000061.1 GCA_029864945.1 Gammaproteobacteria bacterium | reverse complement strand
CGTTTTAAAGTTTTTCTCAATATCCTGCTGAACTGCCTGAAGACTGCTTGGCAGTACCGAGCTTAATTTTTGAGCTACTTCATCTAACATTTTAGGATCAAACATTTTCTCTCCATGATTTTTGCAATTATTTAGCAACTGATAGTTGTCGAGGGGGAATTTTAACGATCACAGCGCGAAAAAGCATTAAATTTGGCTTATGTGCGCCATCAATAATATAACGCACCACTATGGAGCGCCACTACTAAGGCGGCGTTCATTGCTGTGCATAAACTTAGAGAAAACCACCAAAATCACGCATAAGCCACTGAAAATTGAATAGAAAATTAAGTGGCACGTCGAATGCAAATACCCCTTTCAGGTACACATATTAATCAGATTGAAAGTCAGTAACTCTTAAACAAAAACCATTGTATCTCTCAAGAGATCAAAATAAGGAGGAAGTAAATGAAATTAATCAGTGCGATTATCAAGCCTTTTAAACTTGACGACGTACGTGAAGCCCTCTCCGAAATCGGGGTTCAGGGGATCACGGCTACAGAAGTTAAAGGCTTCGGCAGACAAAAAGGACACACGGAATTGTACCGTGGTGCGGAGTACGTGGTCGATTTTCTACCAAAAGTAAAAGTAGAAATCGCAGTATCTGCAGATCTGACAGATCGAGTGATAGAAGCAATTACCAATGCCGCACAAACCGGCAAAATTGGTGACGGAAAGATTTTTGTATTTAATCTTGAACAAACAATTCGTATTCGTACCGGTGAAACCGGCGCAGATGCACTTTAATACCTAACATATAGGAGGACATACTGTGGATGAAGTTAAAGAACTCGCTTATGCTATGGATACTTTTTATTTCCTAATATCCGGCGTATTAGTAATGTGGATGGCAGCTGGTTTTGCCATGTTAGAAGCAGGTTTGGTTCGCGCCAAAAATACTGCTGAAATCCTGATTAAGAACATCTCTCTTTTCGCTATCGCTTGCATCATGTACATGCTCGTTGGTTACAGCATTATGTATGGCTCATCTGATAGCTCATTTATTCCTGACTTCGGCTTTTTAATCGGTGCCGAAAATACCAAAGACGCAGTACTTGCTGGCGGCGATGGCGCACCTTATTACTCAAAACTGTCTGATTTTTTCTTCCAGGTAGTATTTGTCGCTACTGCGATGTCAATCGTATCCGGTGCAGTTGCCGAACGTATGAAACTTTGGGCCTTCCTTGCCTTTACAGTTGTGATGACAGGTTTTATCTATCCTGTGCAAGGTTACTGGAAATGGGGCGGCGGCTTCCTTGACCAAATGGGCTTCCAAGATTTTGCTGGTTCCGGCGTGGTTCATATGTGTGGTGCAGCAGCAGCTCTTGCAGCAGTTATCGTACTTGGTGCAAGAAAAGGCAAATACAACGCTGACGGCAGCGCAAATGCGATTCCTGGTGCAAATATGCCACTAGCCACGCTTGGTACATTCATATTATGGATGGGCTGGTTTGGTTTTAATGGTGGATCAGAATTAAAAATCTCTGATGTTGGTGAGGCAAACTCTGTTGCAATGGTATTTGTAAACACAAACATGTCCGCTGCTGGTGGCGTTATCGCTGCAATGATTACTGCTCGACTATTGTTTGGTAAAACCGATCTAACCATGGCGCTTAACGGTGCGCTAGCTGGACTGGTTGCGATTACTGCAGGGCCATTAGACCCTACACCGTTACTGGCAACAATAATCGGTGCTGTTGGTGGTGTACTGGTTGTGTTCTCGATACTGACGCTGGACAAACTTAAACTAGATGACCCTGTCGGTGCAATTTCAGTTCACGGTGTTGTGGGAATGTGGGGCTTACTCGCTGTTACATTATCCAGCCCGGATGCAACGATTGTTGCTCAGCTAACTGGATTAGTAACGATCTTTGCCTGGACGTTTGCTGTTTCCTTAATAGTCTGGCTAATAGTTAAAGCCGTTATGGGGATCAGGGTAACGGAAGAAGAGGAATACAACGGAGTTGATATTTCTGAGTGTGGTCTGGAAGCATATCCAGAGTTCACTAAAGGTTAATAAGTAATAGTATGTAGTTTAAAAAAGGGTAGCCATTGGCTACCCTTTTTTTTGTGCTATTTTTTTATACTTTTTATAACCAAGAGCAAACCAAAGCCACTCAGGTTTACTCCGTTAATTTAGGGTAGAAAAACTCAGGAGCCGATAGCGCTGCCTGATGAACAGAAGCGTTGTAATATTGAGTTTCGAACGGTTTATTTTCAGCGTCTTCCTGACGAAAACCACTTAACGCATTGTCTTTACACGCCATTGTCGCTGACCACCAACCCGAAGGATAAATACATTGAGGAAAAAACAACGTTGCTGTATCAATAAATCCTGCTTCTTGTATCTCCTGATACATTCCCTTAATAATATCCATATGAAGCAATGGTGATTCACTTTGTTGCGCCACAAGTCCATTTTCACCCAAAATACGAAAACACTGGCTATAAAACTTACGCGAGAACAAACCTTCAGCGGGTCCAACTGGATCAGTACTATCGATAATTATAATGTCGTAGCTGTCTTCAGCGGCATCATTGACCCATTTTATCCCATCAATAAACATAAGCTCTGCCCGCGGGTCATCATTAGACTCGCACAATTCAGAAAAATATATTTCAGATAAGCGAGTGACTCGCTCGTCTATATCAATCTGATGAACCAACTCTACTTCCGGATGCTTTAAAACTTCGCGTAAAGTGCCACAATCCCCACCGCCAATAATCAAAACCCGCTTAGGGGCCGGGTGCGCATAAAGCACCGGATGACTCATCATTTCGTGATAAACAAAATTGTCCCTAGTTGAAACCATGGTGCATCCGTCAATCACCATTAAATTGCCAAACTTTTCGGTCTCAAATATTTCAATTTTTTGAAATTCACTTTGCTCTTCATGCAGTTTCTGTTTGATTTTTAACGAAAACGCACTACCATCCGTTTCACAAATTTCTGTAAACCAGCTTTCATCCAAGGGCATATCTTTCCTCTTTAATTCTGTTCATTAGGGATGAATTTTAATTTCCCCCTAAGCTATAAATTAGGTAATTTCTATTTGCCGCCAAGTTTAATCCATTTGATATACTTGAACGACATTATTTTTTTCAAAGGACGTCTTATTCATGACCACCTGGAGCATTGAGCAATCGCGTAAACTTTACAACATTGCACATTGGGGTAAACCCTACTTCAACATAAATCAATCTGGCCACTTAAGCGTAAAAACATCGCTAAATTCAGGTAATGAAGTTGATTTGTATGACGTTGCGCTAGAGGTAAAGAAACAAGGCCTTAACTGGCCTGTACTGGTCAGAATCACCGACATTTTAACCGATAGAGTAAGCACCCTTCAGCAGGCTTTTGCTCAGGCAATGGAAAGCACCGGTTACAACGGTAACTACATCCCTGTTTACCCTATAAAAGTAAATCAACAACGTACCGTTGTGGAGCACCTGCAATCCCATTCAGACATTGTTGGCTTAGAAGCGGGTAGCAAACCGGAGCTTATGATAGTCCTTTCCCATGCACTTCAAAATGGCGGAACAATCATATGCAATGGTTATAAAGATCGCGAATATATTCGGCTTGCGCTAATCGGCCAAAAGCTCGGGCACAACCTGTTTATCGTCATTGAAAAAATCTCTGAGCTAGACCTGGTTTTATCTGAGTCCGAAAAAATGGGTATCAAACCGAAACTGGGCATTCGGATCAGACTATCTTCCATTGGCAAAGGAAATTGGCAAAATACTGGGGGTGAAAAGTCCAAATTCGGACTATCCGCAGCACAAATACTCCAGGCAATAGATAAGCTCAAAGAAAATAACGCCCTTGACTGCCTAGAATTGATTCATTGCCACCTGGGATCTCAGCTCGCCAATATACGCGATATCCAGAACGGATTGAGGGAGGTATCTCGTTATTATGCGGAGCTTCGAAACCTTAACGCACCCGTAAATTATATCGATGTTGGTGGCGGTCTGGGTATCGATTATGAAGGCAGTCGCTCGCGAAGCTACTGCTCGATGAACTATAGTGTCCAGGAGTACGCGAACGATATTACCCACGCATTCTGGCAGATATGTCAGGAACACAAGCTGCCACACCCAACCATCATTACTGAGTCAGGCAGAGCCATGACGGCACACCACGCGGTTTTGATCACCAATATTATCGATACTGAGATTAATTCAACCGCGCAGGTGCCCTCATCACCTGATGAGTCATCTCCAATGGTGATAAAAAATCTGTGGAATACCCGTAAAAAAATGGAGGATCAATCGCTACTTGAGACATACCATGATGCAACCCATTGGCTAAACGAAAGCCAGACGATGTACACTCACGGTCTACTTTCTTTGGCGCAACGAGCATTAGCAGAACAACTGTATTTTGATATTTGCCGAACAATCAGACCTCTTTTGTCCCCCGAGTCCAATTCTCACAGAGAAGCCATCGGCGAGCTGAATGACAAACTAGCAGATAAATATTTTTGCAATCTATCAATATTCCAGTCTCTACCAGACATTTGGGCTATCGATCAGATATTCCCCATAATACCCCTGCACCACCTAAATGAAGAACCAACCAATCGCGCAACGTTGCAGGATCTCACTTGCGACTCCGATGGCTCAATTAAGCATTACGTTAATGGCGATAACATCGACTCAACATTACCTGTTCACAAAGTCGAAAATAATAAACAATATTTGCTGGGGATATTTTTAACAGGCGCTTATCAGGAAATTTTAGGGGACATGCACAATTTATTTGGCGATACCCATGCGATAAACCTGAAAATAAACGAGAAAGGGAAATTTAAACTATCTGAACCAGAACCCGGTGATAGCATTAATGAGGTTCTTGGTTTTGTACACTTTGATACAAAACTTATGCTGGATAATTACCAGAGTAAAATCCAGCATGCTAATTTATCAAATGATGAACAAAATCAGTATTACGAAGAACTTATGTCCGGCCTGGAAGGTTATACCTACCTGGACAAATAAAAAGCTTAATCTGATTTACGAGATCGACTGAGAATTTCAACCAGTCGGTCTTCCTGCTCAATACGGTCGGCTAGCTTCTCTCCAAGCATAGACAAGTCACGCTCAAGTCCTTCTAATGACTTACTCGCATCATCTGTATCATAACGATCGTTAAAATCCAGTATCATTTGCGTGGTTTCTTCGATGTAAGGATAAACATTTTTGGCCACATCGACAACTGGTGTTCGACGCTCCTTATTGTTATCGACAAACCGATATAGACGAAAATGTGCGTCAGCTGTGTAATCTATCAGTGCCTGACAAAATCGTTGTACTAAATTCTGAATATATTCAGAGTTTTCTGCCGATGTAAACGGCCGATGTGCGGCGAGCTCACCATATAAAGAGAGCATTTGCGTTCTATGATCTACAAGCTGTTTTATAGCTCTATGAGACTGCGAGCGCCGTTCAACGGTAACTTCAGAGGTAGTCACAATACTTTCTCCCTATTGATCAAAATCAAATTTTTGTAATTCTACAATAACTCATGCAGAGAGTGTACCGAAGTACAATAGCACCAATAAAAGACGCACTCT
Organism: Gammaproteobacteria bacterium; assembly: GCA_029864945.1. Lineage (GTDB taxonomy): Bacteria > Pseudomonadota > Gammaproteobacteria > S012-40 > S012-40 > CALZJE01. Next base: position 6,920 of record JAOTSL010000061.1, on the reverse strand, counting down.
ACAGATATTCGTCGTCTTTGTAAAAATCATTTACTCAAGACCCGCTAACTCTTTACTTTTAAAGCATTTAAAACGCTCAGGGATGGGCAATCAAGGTAATGCGGAGTATACCTCAAACAAAACCTAGCAAAATACTAAAGTACTCCGAATTTCATACGATACAAGTTTAACAATCAACACCAATTACAACGGCGCAATCTCTAATGTCATCCGAAAACATATTAGCCCAGCTCAAAGAAACATACCTGGCAGGTATTCCAAATCACCTTGAAGAAATGGAAAGTTACATCCTCTCTATGGAAAAAGGGAGTGATTACCAGGAAAATTTTGAAGCACTATACCGTAAAGCACACAGCCTAAAAGGAAGTGGCGGCACGTACGGCTTTTCTATCATAACGAGCATTTGCCATCAGATGGAAGACTACATCAGCGATGCATTGCAAGATAGCACCTCGGTTAATCAGCAAGCAATAGACATCATCTTCGGCTACATTGACATTATAAAAGAGACACATGAGCTGCTGCTTAATAACACTGAAGACTTTAGCGACATTGAAGATAAGCTCAAAAAACTTAAAAAATCCACCTTTTCACAAGGAGTTAACGGCCTAGTTGTTGACGAGGCAAACAACGTATATAGCCAGATATGCATTCAAGTATTAGCCAGCACCAAGACCCATTACACAACAACCGATAGCGGCATGGCCGCCCTGCAACGATTACTCCATGAGCATTTCGACTTTTTAATCACATTTCGTGAAAACACAGACTTAAATGGGCCCGCACTAATAGCTGCATTAAAATTAAATCAGAAAAAAGGAAAGAAGCTAAAAACAATATTAATCACCAGTAACCCGCCAACCGATACCTGTAATGCAATTAAATCTGACTATATCGTATTGAAAAATAAATCATTTGATGCGAACCTTAGCAATGCGATTGAAAACATAAAAAACGACCGCTAGTCCAAAATAGATTACCTTAACTGGTTGAAACTATTCAGCGCGCTTAGGTTCCATTCCATAAACGGCGACATTTCGCACAGAGCACCACCGCTTATGGAATGAAAGGTGATTACGCTAAATAGTTACAACTGGTTTTCATTCTGACAGGATCTGCTGTGAGCCATAGCATTCAATTTTCCATCAAGCTAAGTTATGAACAATATCTGGATTTTTATAAGGGGTATGCTGATAGCGTACTCGTAAGAGCCAATGACGGAAGAAAAATCCAATTCCCCGCCGAAATATTAAAACCTTACCTAACTCCGCAAGGAATTAACGGTGTCTTTATTATTCACTTTGATAATAGAAATAAATATAAATCACTACAAAAAATAGCCTGATACAAAGCTATAAATCTAAAATGCGGTATTCGCCCACATTCAAATCATCCAACGTCCAGCTCCCAATGGCATAACGAATCAACCTTAACGTCGGATGCCCCACAGCGGCCGTCATTCGTCTTACCTGTCTATTTTTGCCTTCTTTAATTGTCAATTCCAGCCATTGAGTGGGAATTAGTTTTCGCTCTCGAATTGGTGGGTCACGCTGCCATAAATTTTCTGGTTCTGCCATTAACCTAGCTTCAGCTGGCTTTGTTATACCGTCTTTTAATTCCACACCTTTAGCTAATTGCCGAAGACTTGCTTCGTCAGGAATACCTTCGACCTGCACCCAATACGTTTTTGACATTTTGTTCTTAGGGTTGGCAATTTTATGCTGCAACTTACCATCGCCAGTCAACGCCAGCAGTCCCTCGCTGTCGTAATCAAGACGACCGGCAACATACACTTTTGGCACGTCAATAAAGTCAGCAAGCGTTTTACGCCCCTGGTCATCCGTGAACTGACACATCACCTGGAAAGGTTTATTGAACAAGAGCAGACTAGACATTATTTAGCCGGACCCTTTTCTTTTTCGTGAGAATGATATTCTGTACCGTGTGGGTGCTCGTGGGAATGAGTATCTGGCTCTTTGTGCGTATGGCCGGAATGCGTATGCTCGTGTTCCCCATCATGATGATGCGGATGAGAATGTGCAACACCACCATGACGATGCATATGCTGATGTGTATCTATTTTTTCACGGACATAGGTAAACAATAAAACAACACAAAATATAAATGCGCCACACAATACAATCGTCGCCCCAGATGCGGCATCAAACTGATAACTAGAAAACATACCTGCAACGCCCATAAATGCACCAACTCCGGCCGAAATAATCAACATCCGACTAAAGCTATCCGTCAACAAACGTGCAGTTGATGCGGGTATTACAAGTGTTGCTGCAATCATGGTTACGCCAACCACATTCATAGAGGCAATTATAGACATGGCCAGTAACAGAGAAAATACCAACTGAATCAACTCAGTACGAATACCAAATACCTTGGCAGCTTCATTATCAAATGTTGAAAACAGTAAAGGCTTGTAGAGAAAAAACACGGCAAGAACTGTTAGTATTAAAACAACGCCAATAATAATTAAATCAACGGTCGTTACACCCAGAATATTACCAAACAGTGCTGCATCAAAACTTTTTGTAAATTGCCGAACCCGCGAAATAAGCGCGACTCCTAGTGCAAAAAAAGCGGTAGTTACAATTCCAATCGCAGCATCTGATTTTATTTTATTGCCTTTGGCTAATTGATTAATTAACACAGCAGCAAGAAAACCAGCTATACCAGCACCGACATAAAAATTCAGATTAATAACATAACCTAAAACAGCACCACCAAACGCTGCATGAGAAAGGCCATGCCCAATGTAACTCATACCTCGTAAAACGATAAAAACACCAATTAAACCGCAAAGGGTACCAACCATTAATGCGGCCCACACACCATTACGAAAAAACTCAAAGCCAAACGGTTCTAAAAAAAATTCCATATATGATTACTTATTAGTGGTTGTGTTTATTTTTTGCGTTATGCGCAATGAGAAGATGTCCATCGTGACGAATAATAGCCAGGTCACCGCCATAGGTTTTGCCCAGAATTTCTTCCGTGAAAACATCGTCCGGTTTTCCTTGCGCTATTACTGTTTTATTAAAGCAGATCACCCAAGGTAAGTGGCTTGCTACGGCATTCAAGTCATGGGTTGTTATTAAAATAGTTATTCCTTCCTTGTTAAGACTTTGCAACAAATGCAAAACATCGTGCTGTGTTTTTATATCAACACCGGACGTTGGCTCATCAAGCACCAACAAACGCGGATTGCTAATCAATGCTCTGGCAAGAAACACACGTTGCTGCTGACCACCGGAAATATCGCGAATATGGTGATGCAAACATTGATCAACACCCAGCTTTTCAGCAAGCGCATGCACTTGTATTTTTTCTTTTCTACTTGGCCATGGCCAATAGGTTCTTTGCGCAAACAACCCCATCATGATGACTTGTTCAACCGTGACAGGAAACGTCCAGTCCACCGTTTCCAATTGTGGCACATAACCAATTGAACCCGGCGTTAAGGATCGCACTGGTTTGCCCATTACCATTACTTCGCCACCGTGAACTTTGTGGGAGCCGAGAATCGTTTTTAGTAATGTTGTTTTTCCTGTGCCGGTGGGCCCAACAATACCAGCAAAACGTCCTTCCTCAATTTCCAACGTGAGATGAGTCAGAACCGGATTTTTCTTATACCCAGCAGAAACGTCCTTTAATCGAATCATAATTTAATGTGTTATTCCTGCAATATTTGACACACCTACATGATCAGCACATGCTGCATTACCACCTAGTGCGCCCGCCATAATTTTCATGTTATTAGCCATCATACCAATAAAGGTATGATTTTCATCGCCTGCATTGCCGGGTAGATCATCATCTGCCAGCTCGTCTATAAAAACTGCGTTAGCTTCTTTTGCGATTTGCTTCAATATTTTACTTTCAAATACTTCTGATCCAAAAACGGCGGGCACATTTTGTTTTCTTAATTGCTTTATGATTCGTACCACTTCGCGAGGTGTCGGCTCTGAAAAATCAGCAGGCTGAATGGCACCAATAACTGTCATGCCATAACGTGGTGCAAAGTAAGCATATGAGTCATGATAAGTAACCAGCTTCCTGTTTTTTGCGGGAATTGATTTAACACAATCAAAAATTGCAGCGTCCAGTTTACTCAGCTTCGACAAATATTCTGTTGTATTGGCATAATAATTCGCACTGTGCTCAGGATCCAGCTTAACAAGTGAGTCACGGGTAATTTCGGCGTAACGCATTGCTAACGCAATATTCGGCCATAAATGTGGATTTGGGTTACCAGCATCCTCAGGAAAACTGAAGTCAAATTTCCAGTCGCCTCTTGAGACAATTTTGTTTCCTATTTCGACAATCTGTGCAGATTCTTTTTTAACCTGCTTTGCCAGTTCAATAGTTGGCAACTCAAGGTGCAAACCATTCATAAAGATGATGTCTGCTGCTCGTAGTTTTTTAGCATCTGATGGCGCTGGTTCAAATGTGTGTGAATTAACACCTTCAGGAACAATTCCTACAACCGTTGCTCGATCACCAGCAACGTTTTCTACAATATTTGTAATAGGTGCAACAGAGGTAATAATGTTTAGTTTTGCGGCATTAGAGGTAGCTGAGAAGAAAGTACCGAAAATAATTAAAAGTGAAAAAAAATGATTACGCATCATATACCCGCCTAAAAAAATACAAAAAATATCGGTCACATTTATATCGTCACATGTGCCTTATACTTAAAAATACGGCAAAAATCAGACATAAATTACCAGGTTTCAACTAAATTCACCCGAGATATATAACCAGGAGGCTGTCGGACTTAACACTGTTTGGCTGCAAACTCATGGATACCGATCAGAATTTCCTATCATGTTCGTTAAATAGAACCACTATTCGCCTCACATGATAAGAAATTCTGATTCGGCCCCATGAATTTTCGCTTCAAACGGTTAAGTCCGACAACCTCCTAGAAGACTTGTACACCCCACCATATCTATTCGCCCTAAATTAATAGGGCCAACCTGGGGATATAAAAATAACTAATAGATTCGGTATGCAGATTCTATTTTTTTTCATACAATTCTTCAAGAACTAATATGAAGAATGTGAAATTTGTCATACAATTATAAAAATTAACAACTTCAGGTAACCATCAATATCGATATAAAGATTACGCAGGGTGCTAATATTTTTATCGTTTTTGCCGCTAACACTGTAAATCGAAGCCGGCTTATCAATGGTTATGAAAGTACGATGATATAAATATAGCCGCATTAATAATCAGAGAATGCCATGAATAAAAATTATATTGCCCTGAGTTTAGCCAGCATATTCAGCCTTGGCCTTATCAGTTTAAACGCACAAGCAGAATTGAGCCTACCTTCTGGGACAGATACGCGACCCAACTTGTCACTTGACCCATTCGAACGCTCCAGAGAAGCTATGCGAAAATTGCCCGTCACAGAGTCTGCGGCAGAACCTGTCGCACAGGTTAAGCAACAGAAAACTAAAGAACCAATTCAAGAAATCCGGGAAGTGGCTCGAAACCCTCAAACCGAAAGGGCACCTGCGAGCCAAGAATCCACCGATGCATTTTCATACGAGTTTGCCGTCACCATGGATGCATTTTCACTTATCGCTGGTGGCGTAAAACAAGTCGACGACCCTGAAAATATCCCAAAGCAAACGGGGGTCGTCGGTGTAATTGACTTTATTGCAGAAGTGGACACTCGCGCAGCCGGTTTATGGGACAACGGTTCATTTTTCCTTTACAGCGCTCTAACCTTTGGACAAAGCCCTAATGCCGGCGACCTGCACGGCATAAGCGGTATCGATGCAGGTCGTAATACGATGAAGATAATGGAAATGTGGTATCAGCACAGCTTCCCATACAGCCATTCTTCTGCCTTATTTGGTCTGCACGATTTCAATGGGGAGTTTTACGTATCAGAATATGCAAACCTTTTTGTAAACGGGGCTTTTGGCGGAGGACAGATCATTAAATCAAATGGAAACCCATCTACTTTTCCATTGATCAACCTTGGTCTGCGATTAAAATCTGAACTGACTGAAAACTCTTATTTCCAAATGGGCATGTATGATGGTGCACAAAGTGAAAAGGAAATTGATAAGATTATTTCCATTAGCCCAAGCAAAAAAGATGGTGTTTTTATGATTGGGGAAGCTGGCATATTCAAAAATGAACCCGGTGACCCGGCAGGATATTACAAATTCGCAGCAGGTTATTGGAACTTGCGTGCAGATCAAGTCGGCTTTGAAAGAGTCGATGCAAATGGTGACCCTTTAGTGGGCACAAATGGTGACCCCATACATATTCTGGAAGAGGACCCAACCCCTGGAACAAGCGGCGCCTACTTTCTTGCCGAAACTTCAATCGGTGAAAAAATGGGCCTGTTTTTCAAGCATGGTCGTGCTGCCGCAAATTACGTGCAATACGAACAGTTTTATGCTGCCGGCATCAATTATAAGGGCGCTATTCCCGGTCGTGACGAAGACGTACTCGGTATAGGTTTTGTACATACCCGTCACTCAGCGGCTTATTTGGCCCAGTTTGATGAGAGCAACCCAGACCGACCTTTTATTGCAGAAACAACTTATGAAATTACCTATACCGCGCAAATAACCGATTGGTTAATGATTCAACCTGATTACCAGTACGTTCAATACCCAAACATGGACCCCAGCTTAATGAAAGCATCCGTCATAGGCGTTCGAGCTCAGGCAATTTTTTAATGAAGAATAGATGATTGATAGCAGCTGCGCCGCCATTGATTATCTATTTTTCACACATTAAACCCCGTTTTATTTAAACCTAGAATCCGCAGTTAGATTCGACTTTATAGTGCAAGATATTGATGTGCATAGTGAATTTAAAAAATGCGTGGTCACCTTATTGGTGATCAGCAGTTTTTTAAATTGACTAGGTG
>JAOTSL010000060.1 GCA_029864945.1 Gammaproteobacteria bacterium | reverse complement strand
CTTTTTCAACCGGCTTAAAAAATATTGACTATCGTATTACAGATAACTTCGCTGACCCAAAAAATACCACTGAACACTTACATTCAGAAACACTAGTACGATTAGAGCCATCATTTTTATGTTACAAACCTGATAAAAAAACTCCTATTTGTCAAAACCTACCTATTGAAAATAACGAATACATCACGTTTGGATCTTTCAATAATTTTTCCAAATTATCGAAAAGTACCCTGCAAACATGGGCAAGGATACTATCCTCGGTAAAAAACTCACGGTTATTACTAAAAAACTCAATTTCAACGTCAGACTTGCTAAAACAGAACCTGCTTATAACGTTTAAAGAGTTTGGTATCGATCAAAATCGTATCGAGTTCCACCAAAACATTAACAGCAGAGATGAACATATGTCCTATTACAATAATGTGGACATATGCCTTGACCCGTTTCCGTACAATGGCACCACTACAACGTTTGAAGCAATTTACATGGGTGTTCCCGTTATATCCCTATCCGGTGAATCCCATTACAGTCGCGTAGGGTTTAGCATACTATCCAATTTAAAACTTAATGAACTCATTGCCAGTTCAACCGAAAAATACGTGGAAATTGCACAAAATCTGTCTGCGGATGTCAGCAGAATTAAGAAATACAGGTGTTCACTCAGGGAAACATTACTGACATCGCCATTAACCGATGCCAAATCATTCAGTGATAATTTTGAGCGTTTATTAAGAGAAACCTGGTACAGCTATTGTGAAAACAACATTTAGTTCAATATGAAGTGGGCTATAGAACACGTATCACTCGTAGCCCGATATATCACCGGTTAATTTTCAATATAAGCATGTACCACCACCCTCTCCTCCTCACATTTCTAAATTTTTAAACAATATTCCTATAACAGATATTGCTGGTGTATTTGTTGCTTCATTAGTTACAAAATACAAAATTTATTTATTTCCAATAAAACCGAATATTGGAAACAGCTATTGATTTATATAGGGCTACCCAAATATGACATCACCTCGATTTTCTATACTTATTCCTACCCGAGACCGGCCGGACACATTTCAACACACATTAAAAACGGTCATGGCACAGGTAGGCGATGATTATGAGGTTATTGTTGCTGATAATTGTAGCGGCCCGAGAACAAAAGAAATTGTTGATGACTGGAATTCTGAAAAGATTAAATATATTCGTTCCGACGCAATCATTCCCATGGCCGAAAACTGGGAAAATGGATTGAACGAATGCAGTGGAGACTATATCACCATCCTTGGTGATGATGATGGCCTAGTTCCCAGCTCACTTTCATTAGCCAGAAATGTGATAGATAAAACACAAGCGAAAATTGTTTCATGGGCCCTTCATACTTATTGGTGGCCGGATACAATAGTCCCGTGGAATCGTAACAGACTTTATTTGGAATTTGGTGACAATGCAGTACACATGGATAAACGAAATACACTGATCGCCTTCTATCAGGGACAAATCTCTTTTGGAAAATTGCCAATGATTTACAATAGTTTCATCCACAAAAGTTGCATAGAACAAGTTCGTCAGAAATTTGGCCGTTATTTTGCTATACCGCATATACCAGATGTTTTTTCAGGGGTTGTAAATTTAACAATAGACGGAGATTGGTATCACGTGAATCGGCCCATGGCTGTTCGTGGGAACTCTGGGAAAAGCAACGGCACGGCACAATGGGCGAGAAGCCTAGGGGAAAAACAACGCGAGCAATATCTTATAGAAGAGAAAGTTAAGTTAGAAAACATGATTCATGAAACGCTCGTTCCATCACCTAACCTTCAAATCATTATTGCAAATTGCAAAATAAAATGTAAAGAGCTTATATTCCCCGACGACGATGAGCTGACAGTTGATATTGGAATGGTGATTTCAGGTATTATCACAAGCCTTAATGTCGAACCCGAAGCATATGATGATAACCTTTTTGATGCCAAGGCATTGGCTGACAAATATAATTTAACCATTGATCCATCCAAAATACCACAGCACCAACCTACTCATCGGCAAGCGACTTCTGGCCCAATAGGTACAAAAGAAAATACAACTGGTATCGCGGTAAATGGAGACTTAGCGGATATTAGTGATATAAACGGAGCCTGTCGATTAGCAGACGCATTAATGCCGCCAGTTTAAAGCGATCATATTGTTCAACAACAAACAAATTTAAGTGTTTAAATAACTCCAATTAAGCGACAGCAAACTTACATCCTCATTAATAGTTAAATATAATGGCCATTGATAATCATAATTTAGTCGATATTAGTATTTGTATCCCCACACATAACCGGGCATCACTTTTAAAAAAGTGCCTTTCCCACTTACTTACATTCAGCTCTGTAAACTTTGAAATCATACTAGGAGACAATGCATCATCAGACAATACAAACGAGGTAGTTAGCCAATTTTCAAACAGATTCACACATTTCACATATCATCGTCATGATATAAACATTGGTTTTGCAAGAAATATGGATTCAATATTAAGATTAGCAGGTGGAGAATACATTTACATTCTTAGTGACGACGATATGATTTTTGAAAACGCACTCGTTCTCATGAAAAATATTCTTGATGCGAATCCAACCGCTGTCAGTGTTAGCGGGCAATACCTGAGCTCCGAAGAAACTAAAATAGGACTAAACGAGACCTATGAAGATTCTCAGCTTCTGTTATTCAAACAGGGAGACTTTATCGACTTAGTTAATAATTTTTTGGTTTGTGATGGTCACCCTTTTATGCGCCGGTCCGTTTTTCAACAATACTGTATGTACAATGAACGCAGCTTTTGTTTGACCCCTTTACTTTTCAAATTGTTGTCACATGGTGACATAGTGTATATTCAAAAACCTGTATTTCAACACTTTCGAAATACTGAAAGCTTAACAACAAGTATGACTGAACACTGGTTTATTGACTATGTTAATGCAGATATCGAGGTGGCGCTTTCAGGAATTATGGAGCACATACCTCCGGATTCCACTGAAACCATGCGACACAGAATGCTAAAAATAATCTACTTACAAGCCGCTCGCATGGCCCGACTTAGCGAAGACTATGTTGTCATGTGGCATTTTATAAATAGATTAAGGGCGATAAATGAAATAGATGACGAATTCCTAACAAAGTGTGAAGTTGTATTTTTACTCCAACTAACAATAAATCGAGTCCACCGAATAGCTCAAGACACGGGCTCAAATATAATTAACTACGAAGCTACCCCACTGATAAACAAATTAGTAGAAATAATGAAACCCACAGTTAACAATATTATTTTCAAACCGTTTAATTCAGATCACGTTTCTATTGAAGGTCAATTGTATCTATTACAGTCTTATGACAACGAATTTATTTCAAAATACAGACTGAAAAATGTAATAGCGTTCACAGATCTACTTAAATCATTTCGGTTAACTAACCATCCGATAGGAATAAACACAGATACATCTGGCATTAAGATATATTTCACTGATAAAACTGGGACAGACATCCTCAACACTCAGTCTGTTTCTTTTGACCGCCTAAACTCCAAATACGCCGATTAAACGCGTGACAAAAGAACAACAATATTCCAATGAAGAACTTGGTGTTTTTTTCAAAAATGCACTAAAGGAACAGGATCAGAAAAATTTTAACGCTGCAGAAAAATACTATAAAATAATTCTTAACCAATTACCTAATCATCCAGACAGTCTCCACTATCTTGGAATAGTTAAACACAACCAAGGATTTAATAACGATGCAATATACCTTATAAAAAAAGCAATTTCCAAAAACTCTGACGACCTTGAGATGCAGCTTAACCTAGCAATTATACTGGAAGACAGTGGACATTTAGAAGCTGCACTTAGTACGTATAGCGTGATTTTGAAAAAAGAGAGTGACCATGCCCAGGCGCACTGTGGTCTCGCTGATATTTATAAAAAATTAAATAATAACGAACTTTTTTCACATCACTGCTCAGAGGCGTACAAGTCAGACCCCATATCACCAAAAATTCTCAATTCCTATGCGAGTTTATTATCTCAACAACAACATTTTAAGAAAGCAATAAGTACATTAGAATTAGCTCTAAAATATGACCCAGGTAACAAAGTAATTCTATCTAACCTGGTAGCCAGCCTGTACTCAATTGGTGACTTCCCAGCGGCTAATAAATACAACAATCTATACGATGAAACCGACAATCAATTTCAATCAGGAATTAGCCAAAAATTATTTTTTAGCAATTACGAACCCGACTTAGACCTTAAATATATTTACCAACGTCATATTGAAAGAGCCAAATTATTTCCCCAGTACAACATCAAACCACACGAAAAAATGAAAAAAGTCGGGAGTAAATTGCGCGTAGCTTATGTATCTTCTGACTTTCGGTTTCATTCCGTTTCATTTTTTATTCGGCCCATATTGGAGAATCACGATACTTCGAAATTCGAAGTTTTCTGCTACTCAAACTGCAACAAATCAGACGATACCACTAACGAACTAAAAAAACAGTGCAATAACTGGAGAAGTATTAGCAGTTTAAGCGATGAGGACGTTATAAAACTCATCATCACAGACGAAATTGATATTTTAGTCGATTTATCAGGTTATAGTGCAGGAAATAGATTAGGTGTATTTGCCAATAGGGTTTCGCCTGTGCAAATCACCTATCTTGGCTATCCAAACACTACTGGATTAACAACGGTAGATTACCGAATTACCGATGACTACGCTGACCCCAAAGGTATAACTGACGATTTAAATAGCGAGAAATTAGCAAGAATCGATAACATATTCTTATGCTTTTCCCCAGGGGAAAAATGCCCTCCCGTCACCCCCCCCCCAAACACAAAGAACAACTACATTACATTTGGCTCATTTAATAACATAGCGAAAGTAAATGATGCCGTAATCGAGCTCTGGTGTCAGTTGCTGAATAAAATCCCCAACAGCAAGCTACTAATAAAGGCAAAAGTGTTATCAGATGAAGATATTTCCGCGTTCACATTATCTCGATTTAAAGCGCATGGAATTGATAAAAATCGAATCCTAATGCGTTATTTCACAAATAGCTACTCATCACATATGGCAACTTACAATGAAATTGATATTGCCCTAGACACATTCCCATACAACGGAACAACTACGACCTGCGAAGCCCTATGGATGGGTGTGCCGGTCATCACATTACGTGGCAACTCACATATATCGAGAGTAAGCGCGAGCATTCTGCATAAACTGGGGCTACAAAACTTTGTTGCAACAAGTCAAGAAGACTATATTAGTGCCGCCTACAATATAGCAAACGACAAACAAACACTAACTAAGCTACGTTTAACGATGAGAGACATAATGACAAAAACAGAATTTATTAGCGGCTCAGTATTTACGAAATCACTGGAAAATTTGTATTTAGAAATGTGGGAGAAACGAACAATAAAGGAAGATAATTAAGGCGGAAAATTACCCGCCAAATACAGTACATCGTAACGCTGGTATTTTCCCAAAACATTTTATATATAGCGGAAATAGTTTTCCGCAAACCAAGACGACATCAGCCGCTTCTTAAGCGAAAATAAGTACCCCCTATTATAAGCGCTTGAATCCCCGAGTGATATAAGCAACAAAACACAAGAAAACGTTGGCATAGCTCATGCAGCATAGATAGTATTGAATTTAACCGATGTAGGGTATTTATTAATGTTACGCGTATTTATAGGCTACGATCACCGCGAAGCGATTACATACAGTGTACTGGCTCATAGCATTCAACGCCATGCAACACAGCCTGCTGCTATTACACCACTTGCCCTCAATCAGCTGAAGAGCATATATACCCGCGACCGTAATCCATTACAATCTACCGATTTTTCTTTTACCCGATTTCTAACACCGTTTTTGTCCAACTTCGAAGGTTGGTCGCTCTTTATGGACTGTGACATGATCGTCATGGACGACATAGCAAATCTATTTTCCCTCGCTGACGATCGATACGCCGTTCAGGTTGTTAAACATGACCATACTCCGAAAGAAGAAACAAAATTTCTTGGCGCACCCCAAAGCAAGTACCAGAAAAAAAACTGGTCAAGCGTTATGTTATTCAATAATGCTAAGTGCAAAACACTAACACCCGAATATGTAAATACTGCAACAGGACTTGAACTACATCAGTTCAAGTGGCTAGAGTCGGATGACTTAATTGGTGAAATCCCACACCGATGGAATCACTTAGTGGGATACGATGAACCAGATGATGACGTATCGCTGGTGCATTTCACAGTAGGCGGACCATACTTTAACGAATACAAAGATTGCGAGTATGCTAAAGAATGGCTTGAAGAACGTAACATAATGGAAAACTGCGAGCAAAAAATATGATTATTGAAAACACTCAGGTAGAACCAAAGCAGGAAACTGACGAAAGAATACTAAATTTTCTAGACTACATTGTATTAATGCTTTCACAAGCCAATACAGTAGATGAGTTAGACCTTATCATGGATGATTTTTCCTCAAATGATATTTTACTCATCATGGAGGAACATAAGCAACTATTTGGTGTGCTATCAGTTATCTGTCTGGATACTTTCGAGCGAATTTGCGTGAAAGATGATGAAAATAATTTTTCACTAAAGACTTTACACCTCCCCATTATATTCAAAAGAATGGGCTGGAAGATAGAAAGCGAGGCTAGATTAGCAGACTTACATCAAATTTCCCTCAAGAGGTCTGAAGAGTCAACAATATTGTACCCAAATCTCGTTTTACTTTTCATTGAGGGACTAATCCTCCCAACCAATCAGGCGTTAAATAACTTTGAGGAACGAGTAGAAGGACTTCTTAACTCTGAAGAAGATGAATCCAACATCAATCAATTAATAACCGATATTGCATCCATTGGATGGAGGTGAAATATTTCAACTAAACTGAAAACGAGTTTTCTAATAATATCTCCATATAGATTTTCATAGGCTTTTTCTTATACTCTAAATATTTTTCACTACCAACCTGGAGATAATTATCATTTTCAAGCAAATTAGTCATTGCATCCAAAATTGAATCACTTTCTGTTACGGTTGCAAAATCCAGGTAATCAGCTTCATCATTTTCTTTTTCAGAAAGTATGGCGCACTCATTATTTGCGAGATACGCAATCCGCAACGCATTTACATGAGTATAAATATTGTCTTGAATTAGATTTAATTGAACTTTTGAACGGCTAATACGATCATTACGTACAAAATAGGGGCAAAAACCATCCACCACTCCCCTAAACCCTGAGCTATCCAATTTGTTAATAATTTCAATACGACGTGGACTCATCAATCCAAAAAAATAATAGTCATATTCCTTAAATGAACTTCTATTAATTTCATCCAGCTCTTGAAGATAACCCAATTGAAGAAAGTGAGCGTTATTACCATAGCGCTCATGCTCTATCATATTATCGATAACAATGTCCCAAACAAAAACGCCTGCCTGCATAAATGGTAGATAAAACCCCAAAAAGTCAACTTTTTTTGGATTATGATTAAGCAAATCATTAGCAATTATTTCAGTATTGATAAGCGCAAACTTGGCCCCAGAATTGATTAGGTTGATTGCATCTTGCGGCTTTAGAAAATATGCACCGATTATTAAGTTAAAGCGATTACTATCGATATCGAGACCAGACAAAACAACATCATGCCCGTTTTCCTCTAACGAATATTTAATTGACAAAATCAAGTCACGTCTTACGTTAAATAAATAATCCGGCCCCACATAGGCGATATTGAATTTCATTTATATTTCCCTATGTAACACATCAATAGATTTTACAAACGTTAAAATAGAACATACTTCAAATAACAACACTTGGTACTTGATACCTAACCTGTCACAAATAACCTACTATATATATTAGATAGAATTACTAGCACATATCTTTTGGTATTTTTCACTATCAATTATTATTTTAACATTCGAAAAATTAGTTTTTATCAACTTTAACCCATCAGTGTTCTTTCTCACATCTATAATAAGAACACCGTCATTCGATAGTGATTCAACAACTTCGCTAATGTATGTTGAAATTGGGTAATGAAATCCCCAGGATAGAGAACTAAAAATAAGATCATACTTTACCTGCTTAGGAAACTTATCTTTATTAATATCGATGACATGTATTTTTTCACCAGGAACACCCGCATCTTCTAATAACTGCCTCGAACTTAGAAGGTTGTTATATGCAGCTGCCGTTTCTTCAAATCCGAAATATATGCTCTCACTGACCTCATCTTTATCCAAAAGATACATGTCAGGTGATTGCGCATTATAGTGATTATAAAAAAAGTAGTTTATCCCGCCCAAACCACAACCAATATCAAGAATTCTATGTGATTCCACGGGAAGATATGGAGAAACCCGTCTGTATTCGTTGTATAGATCAATTGTTAATTTCGCTGAAATCAGGGTTTCTTTTGAGTCGTTTCCTTCGCCCTCAATATTTTTGTAGTCAGTTCTTTGTAAAAGTAGAAGTTCAATACTTTTACTATTTGGCTGAAAGAAACCGCCCTTAATGCCTAAATATTTGTGACAAAGACTACTAAAAAACTTAACCATTAACTTCTTTCTTTCCCCTTTAAAATGCAAGATATCAGCATCATACACACCGTAAATGTTTGGGGAGTAATTGTATTTTTCACAGGGAAACAGCTTAACAACCGCATTACCAGATAATATCGTATCTCCAGTTCTACTATAAAAATCATTAAGACCAACAGTCATCGCTACTGATATCTGATCTCCATACCAACCATGAACTTGTGCAGGTAATGTCTGACACGCTTCTGACGCCAATCGCCAAAAATTCAAAGCCTCTTTTGTTGTTCTTGTGGCCATAACACCAGTATTAAACGGCATAGAGGGAAAATCGCCTCGCCAGGTAAGCGCGACATCAAATTCTGATTGAAAGAAATTTATACCAGTGAAAAAGAGTATATCGGCGTCGGTAAATATTATTTCTTCTTCTTTTTTTGACTGTATGTAGGCATCAATCATGCGCATCCGAGCAGGCATAAGGTTATTTTTGTCGAAACGAGTATTAGCTTTGACGATATAATCAACTCCCGTCAAACCTATCGCCCCGTCATCAGTCAACATTACAACATCATGATCTGGCAGCACCATATGGACGGATGCAGCCATCATTTCAACCATAAGACGATACATAGGGTCGGCGAAGTCAACATAAAAAAAGACCACAGATTTTTTCATATTATTGGCGATTACTCACTTTGGGGTTGCTAAACATATTGATTTTGTATGGCGCTTGCATCTCATCAAGCCGCTCATTACCAACCTCATCCCATTTGGGAGCATTGTGATACATCGATATCTTATGCAGATTATGCTTCATACACGTACCACAAAGAGGGTTGGAATATTTTCGCTCTCTTAACTCTTCAGTGCTCGTTTCAAGGTAATTTTTTGCAATCACGTAATGTGGATCATATGTTCCGCAACATAACTGAACAGATCCATCATAGTTTATTTGAGTCATTCGGCTTCTTAAATCACAATCTGATGACTCTATTCCGTTTGTTATATTAAATGCATCATCCGGCGAAATTATCATATTATTCGAAATTTCAGGAAAAACATCGGCCGATTTTGTTTCATAATAGCGCAATGCTTTTTCGACGGGCATTAAGTACGCCCACGTCGGCGAAAACTCAAAACCAAGTTCCTCACTAAGTTGATACATGAAAAATATATCCTGATCAACATTGTGAGAATATAAATGATAGCAAATTTCAATTTGTGTATTTGACTTATACTTATTTAACAAATATCTAATTTTATATAAATTCGATTTCAGAAGAAAGACATCGCCCTTGGTATGAGATATAGCGTAATTTTCCTGAAAAAAACCAGACAACGAAACTCGAAGTTTATACGGGTTAGCTTTAATTACCTTATCAAGGTTTTTAGTAATATTGAGATTGGATGACAGATTACAAGCCATTCCAAGTTCATTTAATTCATCTATAAATTCTGGTAAATCAGGGTGAAGAAGCGGCTCTCCCCACGAAAATAGATTCACTAATACCCTCTCGCCCGGGTTCTCATCTCTAATTCTTTTTATAATAGATGAGAACAGGATTTTATCCATAAAACCTTTTGGCTTAAGCTCACTCAGAAAATCTGAGTCGCTAAAATTACCAACAGGGCATGATGGACACTTAAGATTACAGGTTCCAGCGATGTCTATAAGGTATTTATGCATTATATTAAAGACCTTATCCAAAGTTAGTAATAATGCGAATATTACGCCAGATCACTATTGACTCGTATAAACGAATTTATCTATAAACGTAGCTAAACTATATTCTGGAAATAAAAATAGCTATTCGTCGACACCAATAATATTGTGCGCTAAATACTGATTATCTTACCCTGTTATGCAAAGCTTATGATATTCAAGTAGCTCTATCGTTTTTTTATGTTGCCGAGAGACTAAGTAAGTGGCTATACCTGCTGCGTCTTGTACCGTACCGTATTTTCCACTGCTTAAGTTGGCTTGCAGGCCTCTTAAATGATACTGAGATAAAATAGCTTCAACACAATGGAAGAGGTATACATCCTGATGTTCCAGCATTATGTTTCTGTAAGCTGGCTCAGGGGAGTTAATAAACCATTGAGCCATTTCAGAAATCGTTTTACCAGTAAACCTGCTGTACTCCACCGTTTTTGAAAATAATCTTAATGGGATAGGCATTAGCTCGTTTTCAAAAAACTGATTATAGACTTTGTTAAAATCCCAAAAAGCTTGCCCATTTTTATAAAACAGTTTTGATAATTGCTTTTCATGTTTCAATGATTTTTGTTGATTAGAATTAATAAAGACCGTTTGATACAAACCGGCTGCACGAATATAGTATTCATAATCAACTGCCTGTAATAGGTCAGGCATAAAGCCGCCAATTTCATTGTATATTGATTTCCTGATAAGTGGGATGCCGGTGTAGTAATTCAGCATCATGGAGGCCGCTTCAGAATAAACACCTGAACAATAGTGGGGAACAAACCGTGACTCTTCTGACGCTACATTATTTTCGTCACCTAAAATTGCCATTGCCGAAGCCGTATAAGCAAAGGCCGCTTCTTTATTTTGGTCAAGCGCTTCAACCGTTAGTTTAAGAAAGTCTGGTTCAATTCGATCATCGGCAGGTAGAAACATGGCGTATTCCGCTTCCCCTACATTGAAGCCCTTTATAATTGAACCAGTAGAACCAATATTTTCCTCGTTAACTATCAATTCAATTCTAGAGTCTCGCTCAACCCAGGACGAGATAATCTCATGACTTTCATCGGTAGACCCGTTATCAACAACTATAACGTGAAAATCCATATATGATTGATTGCAGATATACTCAAAACATTCATTCAAAAAATCAGCGCTATTATAATTAGGTAAAATAATATCGACTTTATTCATATGCTTCTACATACATTGTCACTTAATGAAAATTCAATAATCATTTCACCCTTTTTAGATATCCTTCTGACACAACTGATATAAGTAATTTATCATCTATATTTTTATCGATTACAAATTCTGGATGAGACGCTATCCACTGTTTCAGTGCCGACTTTGGGTTATTGCCCTTACACCATGGCCTATCCGGAAAAAGCTCATCAGGCAAGTCTTCTATCATAGAGTCAAATACCACACAGTAACTACCAACACTGGTTAAAGAAGCATATGCCTCAAGCTCTTTAAGGACGTGCTCGTGAGTATGATTAGAATCTAGGCAAACAAGAATATTGCTGTAAGAGGAGGCTATTGATTTAACTTCATTTATAATATTATCGGAAACAGATGACCCGACGACAGTCTGAATCATATGAGAGAATGGATTAGCTTCAATAGAAGCTCGATTATGTTCCCGTAGATCTATGTCTATACCAAGCACTTTTCTTTTCGATGATTTCGGATCTAATATTTCACCGTTTTCAACTGCCTCTGCATAATCAATCATCGCTAACATAGATGCGCTAAAGATAAGTGAGCCACCGTGTGCTATGCCTGTTTCAATAATAAGATCAGGCTTCACCTGCCAAATAATTTCCTGCATTGCGACAATATCCTGAGGATATTGAATAATAGGTCTATCTAACCAACGGAAGTTATATGAATACTTAGGAAGTGTACTAGCCTTCATAAATTCGTGGGCCGATTTGGCAAGGTCGCTACCAGGATATTCAGTAATTCGTTCCTGGCATTCGTCGACAAATTCCTGATTTAAGTCTCTATTCATCTTTTACCCTATTACTGATTTTAATTTTTCGTCGCTACCCCAGAAAGCCATCGGCTCGTAATCGGGGTAAGGATAATACCCGAGATTAAGTTCCAAACTGACTTCCCGCTCCTGAAGTTTATTTTCCACTAAAGCTCTAACGGAAGTTGGCTTGCCACTACAGCAATTGACCGTCCCACTGAAACTTCTGTTTTCTAATATACTAGCGATACAAGAA
>JAOTSL010000255.1 GCA_029864945.1 Gammaproteobacteria bacterium | reverse complement strand
AACTCTATCAAGGGCACTTGTCAGTTCAATGTTTAATCTGGCGGCCTTTTTTTTATGTTTGTCGATAGTTTGATTAAGTGCGGCGAACTTTAAACCCATCACGTTCGTTTCTTTTGCGCTCAATTGGGGTGTTAGCAGGCAAAATAGTAACAACGATATAAATAGTTTATTAATGATAATTGGCATTGTCTCTTCTAATTAACGTCTATGAAACGGGTGAAAAAGTTTTGATGCTATTTTTTATAGTAATAAATACCTATAAATAAATTTTAACTAAATTTAAGAGTATATTTTTACTCCTATCAATTTAATTTTTTTAAAGTGAATCAGTCTGTGGAGATGATTTATATCCATTTAAAAACGTCGTGAGTTAAAAATACAACAATTTCAAATGCAATTAGCCAGATAATGATCCATTCAAGCAGAGATGAGTGTTTATGGCGTAATTCATCGGCAATCATGCCAAAGAGCTCATGGATGGTTTCAAGTTTTTTGCTTAATACCTCCATTCTTTGTTTTACCTCAAGATAGTCTATGACTATAAAATAGTAAGAGTCCAGTTCGGGGTAATCCCAGAAGAAATTAGGGGTATCGAGTAAGTCATAATTGAGCATGATATCGCTTTTTGATAAGAATAATCGTCCTCTGAGTTTAGCCAGATCTGAGCGGGACAATTTTGAATTTCCGTTTTCAGCAATACTTTTTGGAATATGACTGTGTTCATTTATCGTTTGTTGAATGCGGTATTCAAAATGACTGAGTTTAGTGGATTGGGCAATGCCTTGTGATAATGCCAATAAGCTCATGTTGTCATTATTGATCAGGAAGATGTGATCATTTTTTATATAGTTTTTTTCGCTGTTGGTTTCAAAGTGAAAATCATCCTCGATTAGAGTGCTTAGTGGATCTACCGCATAATTTTCTACTTTACCTATGAAGTCATTTCTTTGGCTGCCATTCAGTTGCCAGAAGATTATAATGCCATAGTCGAAGATATAAACATGACCGTTTTGCCACTCGACATGAAGAACAGAGCGATAAGCTGTGCAACGTTCTTTTTCCTGCAAAAAGATTTGAAGGTTTTGGAAATCAAAGTGTGCACAATGACATAATGCATATACTTCAGCGTTTTTCGTCATTTTATCGTCCTTTAGTTTCCATGCGGCGAAGGAGCTCCCCCATAATTTGCAGGTAGGTTTGTTCGCAAAGGTATTTATCCTCAACTTTAGTATCTATATTCGGATTATCGTTAACGTCAATAACCACAACACGGCGCACCGGATTGTTTTTCGCCCACGGCACTAAGGCCGTCACCGATTATGCGTGCTATTTTGACGGGCGTAACCTTTCTTAATTAATAAATCAGTTTCCATGCCAAGTTTTGTTGCCGTTTTCTTTAACATTAAAATTGCAGTGTGATATCGATAATTTCGGTACAGGTTGTTGATTCTGCCGCGCTTGTTATCCGTGCATCCAAACACTAATCTAAGGTAATAACACCTTGGATGGGATGGAAGGGTTTCCAATTAATAAGGCTTACAGCAATAACATAAAAGCCGGACATACGTTGTCTTGGGGCGAGTGTGAATTTGGGTGAGTTTTTTACTAGAATGGTGAACAGCACAACTGAAAAAATAACTTGTTTGAAAAATATCTTGCGAGTTATTATGAGGTTTTTATGAAGCTATAACTATGCTCGATTTACTTCCTGATTTAAACGTCAACTGTTTTCCTGCAAGTTATTCGATAGCAAGGAAACAGTTTTTAGCCGCAACTGACCTATTGTGTTCGCAGACTCGAAACGCAACGCAAACCTATCTTCATCCATTACGCGGTCCATCAGGAGAAGAACTTGCCTGTGATGTCGTTTTTTTAGGGGATACGGCAGCAGTTGATAGAGTGCTTGTAGTAAAGTCTGCAACCCATGGCGTAGAAGGTTTTGCCGGTTCTGCTATACAGGTGGATTGTTTACCTTTATTAGGTGATATTCTTAAAAATAACAGGGGACTGGGTATTGTTCTAATTCATGCACTTAATCCCTGGGGCTTTGCCTGGTTAAGGCGCTATGATCACGAATGTATCGATTTAAACCGTAATTTTATTAATTTCAGTAAAGCATTACCTGAAGACAACGATTATGAAAAGCTGTATTCGCGATTGAGCGATACTAACTTACTCGATCAAACTGATTTAGCTTTTCTCTGGAAAAAAGATGGGCTTGATGCTTATTCAGAAGTGGTAACCCGAGGTCAGTATACCCATATTGATGGTTGTTTTTATGGCGGCAGGGCGGCAAGCTGGTCTCGTCAGGTTCTGGAAAAAATAACACAACATCCTATGATCCAAAATGCAAAGCACATTGCGGTAATTGATTTGCATACGGGGCTTGGGCCTTATGGTTATGGTGAATTAATTAATGATCACCTGCCGGATACTGCGAGTTTTCATTTGGTGGAAAAGTTTTACGGCGCTAATGCAAAATCTGTTTTTCTTGGGGATTCTTGTTCTACTGTTAAAGAAGGCCTTATTGATTATCACTGGCACTCTGTGATGGGGGAAAGAGGTTGTTTTGTTACTCTAGAATTTGGCACTTATTCTTTGGAACAATTACTAACGACTCTCTTTAAAGAGCAGCTTTATCATAATTCACTGGTGGACACAGCTTTGTCTAGGGATATAGATAACGTAACGGTTCGGGCATTAAAAGATTTTTTTTATCCAATGGAGAAAAGCTGGCAACAACAGGTGTTATTCAGAGGTCGTCAGGTTGTTTCTATCGCACTAAAAGGATTGTGCAATGAATAATCAGGGATAATTTAAAATTTCTGTCCAGCCGAATTTGTCTGAATTGAAGGAAGTTGAAGAACAATATTTACATTGTTTATTGGTGGTCTAAGAAAAAAGTATAGGCAATTAAATCTGATATGAGGCCAATAGGCATCTTCAATTTTGTATTTCAAAATGAAAAAATAATGATTGAGGCAGGAAAATTATTATGAGTAACACTATATTGGGACTCACTCGTATTGTTCAGGAAGTTTCCCTCGTTGAATCTCCGTCTGAACAAGTAAAATTAATCGTGGATTCTATTAGTCAGGCTATAGGTGTAGATGTCTGTAGTTTGTATCGAATAAATGAAAATCAGGAAATGGTCTTATTAGCCAGTCATGGCCTAGCGATTGTGGATGAAATAAAATTGCCTGCCGGTAAAGGGCTGGTTGGACGGGTTACTAAAAATAGACACGTGCTGAATATAGCTGAGGCGCCCTCTCATCCGGATTATTTTTTTGTAGCTCAGGCACAGGAAGAAAATTTTCACAGTTTTTGCGGTGTTCCCTTGGTACGGTTTGGCGAAGTTATTGGTGTGTTGGTTGTTCAAAGCACACAAGCTCAGCAGCTTAGTAAAGAGAGTGAAGCTTTTTTGGTAACGCTTGCTTCACAGTTGGCATTAATTGTTGCTAACGTGCCTGTATCAAAAATAAAACCCTCATCGATTAACATACAGTCAAAAGGGGTAAAAGGCGCGTTAGGCACTGGGATTGGCACGACACTGCTATGTGATAATAATGAGCTCAGTAATGTGCCTGACGCTGCGTGCGAAAATATTGATGAAGCAATTAAGCAGTGGCGGGACTTGTTGGATTTTGTAAAAAATGAAATAAAATCTGAGCAGGCAGTGCTTGGCGGGATGTTATCAGAAAGCGTGTCCGGAATTTTTGATGCTTACCAAATGCTGTTATCGAATCAATCGTTAATAGACAAAGTCGAGTCAGAAATTCGCGCGGGTCATTGGCTACCCGGCGCACTTAGGTTAACCATTCATTATTACGTAGAGTTGTTTCGAGCCATGGATGACCCATACCTTAAGGCACGGTCTGAAGACATCCAGTACTTAGGTAATAAATTGTTTAATGCCTGGCAGGGTGGGCAACTTAATGAGCCGAGTAAAATAGTAGCCGGGGAAGCTGTTGTATTAGTTGGTTCGCATGTTGGTGTTTCTGATATTGCGAATATACCAATAGAAAATTTAGCGGGTATTGTGTGCTTTGAGGGCTCTAGTTTGTCGCATACAGCAGTACTTGCTAGTGCCATTGGTGTACCTGCGGTGATGGGTGTTGCCGATCTTCATGGATTACAGACTGGCGAATTGATTATTGTAGACGGTAATGAAGGGAAGGTGATTCTAC
>JAOTSL010000059.1 GCA_029864945.1 Gammaproteobacteria bacterium | reverse complement strand
AGTCCTCAAAGTACACAGGCCAGTCGTAAAGAAGTGGCCTCGTTGGACTGGAGTTTTGATATAACACAAAAGTTGGAATGGACCGATAAACTGGCCGCTCGTCGTAGCCGATTTAACGAAGCCGATTCGTTGCGCAAGTTGATAACCACACATACTTTATTGTCGATTCATCGTTTAAATTACAATGTTTGGAAAGCGATTGAGGTTGGTGGTGAGTACAGAATATTGTATCAACATGAGACCCGCACCCAACGCGAGGGTTGGTTAACTGAGTTAGGTTGGAGAGCGAAAAAGAACATACGCTTAGGCGTCGGTTATAATTTCTCAGGCTTTTCCGATAATCTGTTTTCTAACAATGATTACTCGGTTAAAAAAGTCTTTGTACGGGTACAGGTGGTGTTGTAGGGCTCTGATATATCGGTGAATTACGCTTTCTAGGTAACACCAACTTACTTGATAAAATTAGTACAGAAAGTAGCGGGTTTATGGTATTGTAGCTTATATTTTCTACGTATTGATATTGAAATAAATAGTGAATAAAGCACATTGGGTTTCATTTTTCACAAAGTGAGGGCTATGTCTCAGATTTACCACTAATGATCTAAAACCTATTGTTTTACTTGGTTTTTTGACTCCAAAGAAGTGGGAGCTATATCTCAGTTTTCCCTTAAATTCAATGAGATAAGACTTTTCAATGGTTAAATTCCTACGTTTCCGGCCGATATATATGAGATATACATTTAAAGAAGTGTGTATTTGGAAAATCGTCATTTTTGTTTAGATTCTTCCTTGGCTTCATCACTTTAAATCAATTTTCGGAGACCCCCTTTACGTTAAACAGTATAAAATATTGTACAAAGTCACCAATGTAGCAAAGTAATAATAAGGTAGGCGGAATAAAATGAATTTTAGTTGTATCCGATATCTGAAACATAGCAATTACAGTACTAGAAGATGTTCACAATTGTGGCAACAACTTTTGGTCGCTTGTGCTTTTTGGTCACTAAAAAGCGCGCAAATTAATCATGTTTGCCCAGCATTATTCAATTTCAGTAAACTTAATTGCGATATTTCGGTTGGCACCTTTAGAAGGTATGCGCATTGAATAACTCAACAATGATTACACCGGATAAATATGACGTGTACCGGCCGCAACAGCGTCCGTTAGTTAGCGTCCAGTTTATGCTACGATTTCTTATGCTTTTACTGCTTGTTATTTTCACAAATAACAGTAATGCAGTGACAGTCACACTTCACCCGTCAGGTCTTGCTAGTAACTCCGGCGCCTATACCGTCACTGGAGGTACCTGGGCAGATGTCCTTGATAGTAATGATGGGATTGCCAGTTATGCTGTCAGATGCTGCACCGGTCCGACAGCTGAGTTTCTGGTTGATATGGATAATCCAGTTGGCCTTTCAGGTTCGGTGATTAACAGTATTACTTTCCATGCTTATGTTTCGCATAGTGCTGCGAGCGGTGTTACAAATATCGGGTATATGACCGATGGTGTAAATACAGTATGGAAAGGCGATACCACCATACCTTCTGCTAATACCTACACACTTGTTTCCTCCTCTACATATACTACCGATTCGGCTGGTGGGGCGCTGGATTTAACGGATCTCAATAATCTTCAAATCTCAGTTAATCGTATTGGAGTGGGTCCCGCGAATATGCGTGTGACAGAAGTTTATGCGGTGGTGGACTATACGCCAGGAACTCCTGTAGGTGCTATTGCTCATTGGAAATTTGATGAAACCAGTGGCAATGTAGCGGTAGATAGCGTTGGAAATTATAATGGAGTTGTAACGGGAGGTGCTTGGGTAGCGGGTAAGTCTGGTAATGGCCGAAGTATGGATGGTACTACCAGTCAAACCATGGTCGCTTCAGCATTGAATTGGGCACCAGCGGCTTTTACTGTCGAATTCTGGATAAATCCGACCAAGCTTGAGAGCTGGAATCAACAGCTGGGGGCAACAAACATATGGGGCTCATTCAATTTCCACACCACTAGCAGTGGTGTGGTGTATGTGGGTATAAAGAACGGCTCTCGCATTCAGACGGGTTCGGGTGTGCTTAAAACGAATACCTGGCAACATATTGTGTATACCCATAGGCATAACGTCGCACAAAAAATATACAAAGATGGTGTTTTAATTGCTTCAATAGCAAGTGCATGGCCTTCTTTGGCCTGGGGCGGTTTCAAAGCTAGTAATGTTGAGGGCGTACTTGATGAAGTGGTGATCTATGATAGAGCACTATCGCTTGCTGAAATTCAGGCGAGATATAACATGTCTATACCGCCACCAACGCCGCCAGGCGTGGAAACCATTGCAGGTGTCGTTCGGTCTATTTCTGGAACTGAGTTTATGGCGGATGGCACAAGTGTCACTCTAGCGGTGAATGGAAGCGTTGTGGCCACAACTGCCGTAGCTGGTGGTTTAGGTGCCTATTCATTTAGCGGCTTGGCACTTTCTGCAAATGATAAGGTGTTGGTCTACCTGAGTAACGCCGTGGAAGATGGCAATACTGTCACTGTTTCAGATGGTACCTCAATGAGTGGGATTGATATCTATCAAAATCGTGTCATTGTGCGTAATGATAATGGCGCTGGTACGACGACTAATGCGGATCTGTTTGCCGCGCGTAACGGTCTGAATAGTGCGGATATATTGTATACTGTTACTAGTAATAGCCTGAATATGGGGGGCAATACTGAACTACTTATTTGGCCAGACGCCAATTTTACGCCCGGCGGTACTGTTAATGCCGTCCACATGAATATCATAGGTACCTTAACAGCGGAAGCTAACGCTATTAATGTTAGTGGTTACTGGATTAACTCTGCAACTGGCACGGGCACGTTTGTCCCTGGAACGTCTACGGTCACCTTTAACGGGTTGGCACAATCTATTGCCGGCTCTAGTACGTTTTACATTCTGAATAAAACGACTACCACTGCGGATACCTTGACCTTTGCTGCAGGTTCAACGCAAACCATTGTAGCGGGGGGGGCAATTACCTTAACAGGGGCCACAGGGCAATTACTTAGTCTGCGTTCTGATGCTGCATCAACTGCTCGATGGGGCTTAACGGTTCCTGATAGCGCAAACAAAACCATTCAATATATCGATGTACAAGATAGTGATGTCTCGACTTCTGGTGCTGCACATAAACCATTTACTCCCACAAATTCGGTTGATTCATTAAATAATATCGATTGGTTTCTCGTCGTTGCCGGCACTAACACCATCGGTGGTACGGTGTACGGTGACGAAGGCATCACCAATATCGGTCCAAATAAGACGGTGCGTTTACTCGTGAATGGGGTGTCTCAAGGAACGGCTATTACCGATGCCAATGGCGCCTATTCCATGACTTATTCGTCAGCCGCAGTTGGTGATACATTGTTGGTTTACATTGAAGGTGACATTGTAAATGGTACTACCGTTACAGTATCAAGTGGTAATACGCTAGGGGGATTTGATATTTATGGCGGTCGACTCATCGTTCGTCATGACAACGCGGGTGCGATGACCAATGTCTTATTGGATGCCGCAGATGGTACGGGTGGAAATGCTGAGATTCTTTACACCTTGGCGGGCAATGCACTAACCGTTACAGCAACAACAGAATTGTTTATCCCTACCGGTCATACATTTACCCCCGGCAATACGATTGACACGATAGGCCTGGATATTAACGGTACGCTGAATGCGGCAGCCAATGCGATTAACGTATCGGGTAACTGGGACGCAACCGGCGGGGCGTTTACCTCAACGGGTACCGTAATCTTTGACGGAAACAGCAATCAGACGGCGATCACTAATGCGCAGGCATTTAACAATCTGACGTTAAGCAACACAGGCTCTAACGGCACTGCAGACAATGTCATTATTTCGGGTGTGCTGGATGTTAATGGTATTTTAACCATTGCAGATGGTGATTTAGATATCACGACGAATAACCCAACCGTTAATACAGCGGGTGCGGTGTCTGTGGGTGCGGCTGGTTCGATCGATGTTTCGGCGCGTACTGCAAATTGGACTTTTGACGGGACTAGTATATTGACTGATGCTTCCTCTGCCGGTCAGGATTTTCAAGACGTGGTAGTCAACGGCGTCAGTTTAAACTTAGCCAGTAGCGTCAAAGTACATACCATGACAATCACTGCCGGTACGCTACACTTAGGCACGTCTGCTTATGTGTTAGAGCTAGACGGAACCGGAACACCTTTCGTCAACAATGGTACTTTCAATGAGGGAGTATCAACGGTGAAATACACCGGTAGCGGTATGGCAACAAATATTGCGCTTTTACCATACAACAGTTTACAACTCACACCAACGGCCGCAACCACGTATTCGCTCACGGGAAACCAAACGATCAGTCATTCGTTAACCGGCACTTTAACGATTGATGTAAATGCCACACTCGATGTAACAGCGACCAACTTCGCGTTAACAGTCTTTAATATGGTAAATGCTGGCACCTATCTCGCGAAAGGTTCTGTGATTAATGTGGGGGCTGACTGGACTAACTCGGGCACATTTACCGCAGGTACGTCAACGGTTACTTTCTACGGTATGGCGCAAAAGATTTTCGGATCCACTACATTTTATAATTTGAATAAAACGGTTTCCTTTCCCGATACATTAACTATTGCGGCAGAATCAACGCAAACCATTGCGGCAGGCGGTTTGGTTACATTAAAAGGTAATGCTACAAACTTATTAAAATTGCGCTCTGGTACAACACCCGCTCAGTGGAATGCCAATATTACCCAGTGGAAGTTTAATATTGATGCCACAGCAACAAAAGTCATTGAATATGTTGATGTGCAGGATGTTGATGCATCGGGCTCGGCAGCTGCGCATAAACCGATTAACCCAGCCAATTCTGTTGATTCATCAAATAATATCGATTGGTTTGTCGTTATTGTTGGTACGAACACCATCAGCGGTACGGTGTACAGCGACGAAGGTATCACTAATTTAGGCTCAAATAAGACGGTACGTTTACTTGTTAACGGCGTGTCTCAAGGAACAGCTGTTACCGATGTTAATGGCGCTTATTCTATTACTTATTCGCCAGCCTCTGCTGGTGATAAATTATTGGTTTATATTGAAGGTGACATAATAAATGGTACTACCGCTACGGTATCAGATGGGAATGCGTTAGCGGGACTTGATATTTATGGTGATCGACTCATTGTTCGTCATGACAACGCGGGCGTGATGACTAATGCTTTATTAGATGCTGCAGACGGTACTGGCGGAAACGCAGAGATTCTTTACTCCATGGCAGGCACTATATTAACTGTTACTGCACCAACAGAATTATTTATCCCTACAGGTCATACCTTTACCCCTGGCAATACGATTGACACGGTCGGTATGGATATCAACGGTTCCCTCGCTGCGGCAGCAAATGGTATTAATGTTTCGGGTAACTGGGATGCGACCGGGGGTGTGTTTACCTCAACCGGCACAGTAACCTTTGACGGTAATAATAATCAGACGGTGATCACTAATGCGCAGGCATTCACTAATCTGACCTTAAATAATACGGGCTCCAACAGCACTATAAACAACGTCATTATTTCAGGTGCGCTGGATATTAATGGTGTTTTAGCTATTACTGATGGTGGTTTAGATATCACGACGAATAACCCAACCGTTAATACAGCGGGCGCGGTGTCTGTGGGAGTGGCCGGCTCGATTAATGTTTCGGCGCGTACTGCAAATTGGACTTTTGATGGCGTTACTGTTTTAACGGATGCTTCCTCCATCGGTCAGGATTTTCAAGATGTGGTAGTCAACGGAACCAGTTTAAGCTTAGCCAGTAATGCCAAAATGCATACCATGACTGTCACAGCCGGCGCGTTAAACTTAGGTGCGTCAGCTTATGTGTTAGAGCTAGACGGAACCGGGTCACCATTTGTCAACAGTGGTACTTTTAGCGCAGGAACATCAACGGTGAAATATACTGGTAGTGGTATAGCCACTAATATTGCGTTTTTGCCATACAGTAGTTTACAGCTGATACCAACGGTAGCGACCACGTATTCGCTCACGGGAAATCAAACGGTCAGCCAGTCATTAACTGGCAATTTAACGATTGATATAAATGCCACACTCGATGTAACAGCGACAAACTTCGGTTTAACTGTCGTTAATATGACAAATGCCGGAACGTATCTCGCGAAAGGTTCTACGATTAATGTGAGTGGTGATTGGACTAATTCAGGTACGTTTACCGCAGGTACATCAACGGTTACGTTAAACGGCTGGGCGCAAAAGATTTTTGGCTCCAATACATTTTATAACTTGAATAAATCAGTCTCCTTCCCCGATACTTTGACTATTGCAGCAGAATCAACGCAAACCATTGCGGCAGGCGGTTTGGTTACACTGAAAGGTGTTGCTGCCAATTTATTAAAATTGCGTTCTGGTACAACACAGGCTCAGTGGAACGCCAATATTACTCAGTGGAATTTAAATATTGATGCCTCGGCAACAAAAGTCATTGAATATGTTGATGTGCAGGATGTTGATGCATCGGGTTCGGCAACAGCGCACAAACCGATTGATCCCGCTAATTCCCTCGATTCATTAAATAATATCGATTGGTTTGTCGTCATTGCTGGCACTAACACCATCGGTGGTACGGTATACAGCGACGAAGGTATTACTCATTTAGGCTCGAATAAGACGGTGCGTTTACTCGTGAATGGCGTGTCCCAAGGAACGGCTGTTACCGATGTTAATGGCGCCTATTCTATTACTTATTCGCCAGCCTCAGTTGGTGATGCATTGTTGATTTATATTGAAGGTGACACAATAAACGGCACCACTGTCACAGTATCAGATGCTAATACGCTAGCGGGACTTGATATTTATGGTGATCGACTCATTGTTCGTCATGACAATGCGGGTGCGATGACCAATGCCTTGTTGGACGTTGCAGACGGCACGGTCGGAAATGCTGAGATTCTTTACACCATGACGGGTACGACATTAACCGTCGCAGCAGCAACAGAATTGTTTATCCCTATGGGGCATACATTTACCCCCGGCAATACGATTGACACGATAGGCGTGGATATCAATGGTACGCTGAATGCCGAAGCCAATGCGATTAATGTATCTGGTGATTGGGATGCAACGGGTGGTGTTTTCACCTCTACCGGTACCGTGACTTTTGATGCTACAAGTGGCATCAACACCATTACCACCGGTGGAACTGATGTTAATCATGACTTCTATAACATTGTCTTTAGTGATGCCGTCGGTACAGCAACGTTTCAATTGGCGGGTGCTATTGATGTTGATGGTAACTTCACCGTAATCGATGGCATTGTTGATACAACGGCGATGAACCACGCGATCACTGTAAGGGGAAATCTTGCTCAGGCGGTGGGCCAGGTAGAAGCCAATGCATCAATAATCAGCGTAGCAGGACATGTCACACTTAATGGCGCAATTGATAATACCGATTACAGCAACTCAACACTTGTACTTAATGGTGTCGCGAATCAAATGCTAATTTCTGGCAACGCTATTTTGAATAATTTGACGCTAAACAATACGGGTGCCAACGGCACTGCAGATAATGTTATTGTTTCGGGGTCACTGGATGTTGATGGTGCTTTAACAATTACTGATGGTGATTTTGATATCGCCACGAACAATCCATCCGTTAATACTGCGGGCTCGGTGTCTGTGGGTGTCGCCGGTTCGATTAATGTTACGGCGCGTACTGCAAATTGGACTTTTGACGGGGCCACTGTTTTAACTGACGCTTCTGCAGGCCAGTCTTTTCAAGACGTGATAGTCAATGGCGTTAGTTTAAGCTTAGCCAGTAACGCTAAAGTGCATACCATGAGAGTCACCGCTGGTACGTTAAGCTTAGGTGATGCAGGTTATGTGTTAGAGCTAGATGGAACTGGAACACTTTTCGTCAACAATGGAACTTTCAGCGCGGGAACATCAACGGTGAAATACACCGGTAGTGGTGTAGCAACTAATATCGCACTTTTACCATACAGCAGTCTACAACTCACACCAATTGCAGCGACCACGTATTCGCTTACAGGGAGCCAAACACTCGGAAATGCATTAACAGGCAATTTAATTATTGATACAAATGCTACGCTTGATGCAACAGCAACAAACTTCGGATTAACAGCCGTCAATATGACGAATGCCGGTAAATATCTTGCAAAAGCGTCTGCGATTAATGTGAGTGGTAATTGGTCTAACACAGGTACCTTTACGGCTGCCACTTCAACCGTGACATTGAATGGTGCTGGACTTCAATCCGTTATTACTGGTGGTAGCGTGTTTACTAATTTAACTGTCACCAATGCGTCAAGTGAGGTGATCTTTGCCGATGCATTTACGACGACAAATTTCACAGCGATTACAGCGAACACTCAACTTACCTTTACCGGCGGTCTAATTTATACCGTTAGCGGGACGCTGAATGTAAATGGTCGTGCTCCAGGCACCAAAGTGGTGATGCGTTCGACTTCTTTAGGCAGTCAATACGTGATTGATGTAACCGGAGGCGCACAGTCTGTTAAATTTGTTGATGTAGGGAACTCAGTGGCATCCAGTTTTGATATTACAGCTATTAATTCTACTAACAGTGGAAACAATGATGATGCAGCGGCATCACCGCGTTGGGTGTTTATTACTGTCGTGAACAAAGCTCCTTTAGGGGGTTACGTTGCTGATAATGTTATTCCGTCAACACAAGTTGTACAAGCCAGTGATGGTTCTGGAAACCTTACTATCCGATGGAAAGCGAAAGATGCTGAGTCGGATCTGATTACACTTAAGACGTTTCAATATTCTGATGATGCTGGTGTGAGTTGGTTTACGCCAAACAATGCTGATAACAGTCTTGCTTTGTCGAGCAATTGGGATGTTGGGGTTGGTTATACTTCAGCAGAAACTTTTGCAACGGCTGATGAATTTAGTTTTACCTTCAACACACAGCATGCAGATGTTGCAGCGGTTCAGAGTCTTTCAGCTATGGATCAGGCTGATGTGCGGGTTCGTTTTACATTGAATGATGGCGCACTCGATAGTGTAGCCCCCGTCATATCGGACAGTATTCAAGTAGATAATCTCTCACCACCAGTGACATTTATAAGCGGTGTTTACAATGGAGTTTCTGATACTTTTATACTGACTGGAACCAATTTCACGTCTATTGCCCCAGTAGCGGCGGACATAACGTCGGTTGTTAATTGGAATAATATCGTTTGGGATCTTAATGGGGATAATGGAAGTACTGCTGACATATCTTTTGTGGCAAGCGATGTGATGAGTCTGGTTGTTACGGATGATACAACACTCACATTGATTTTAACTTCAGAAAAAGCAACGTTTATTGAAGGTGATGTTAATTTTTCGGTGAATGGAGGAACGGATACTCTGGACTTCGCGGCTGGTTTTAGTCGTGATGTCTTTGGTAATGTTTCATTGACTGATGCGAAAGCAAATGCTCCTCTAACAATCATAAGCTCTTCGACTATTTCGGGTATAGTTTATCTCAATGAGGGCGTGACTAATATAGGACCAGGTAAGACAGTTCATCTGTTAGTTAATGGAGTGAGTATTGGAACAGCGCTGACTAATAGTGTGGGTCGATATAGTATTAATGCGTTAGTTACAGCGAATGATGTTTTACTGCTTTATATCGATAATGATTCGCTTTATAGCGGTGTTACTGTCAGCGTAACGAACGGACGTTCATTTTCAAGTTATCACATCTTTGCAGATCATCTTATTGTTCGGCATGACAATGGTGGTAATCTGTCTAATGAGTTGCTCGGTGCTGCTATTGGGTCTTATAGCGATTCAGATATAATCTTTAATACAAATATTAACAATTTGTCTGTCACTGGCGACAATTCTGTTTTGTATATTCCAGTTGGCCAAACTTTTGCTCCCGGAGGAAATATATCGACGTCACACTTGAACATTGCGGGTGGGCTAAATGCGGGTGATGCAATAATTTCGGTTTCAGGAGACTGGATAAATAATGGCATGTTTATTCCCGGCGCATCATCGGTAATGCTTACTGGGGCAACGCAATCCATCCTAGGTTCTTCAGCTTTTTATAATCTTTCAAAGGTGTCTTCGACGCAAAATACTAAAGCGCGATCTAAGGCATCAATAATACCTGAGACAAATTCACTGGCTAAACGTAATCAGGCAGCAACTAGCAATAATGCATTATATTTCAGCAGTGGCTCTAGTACATGGATCCAAAACAACTTGCAGTTAAAGGGTGAGAAAGGACATAAGATGAACCTCGCGAGTACTATCGGAGGTAGAGCCTGGAATTTGAATATCCCAGTCGGTGTTGAATACACCGCGTCTAACCTTAATATACAAGACTGTAATGTGTGGGGTATCGACGTTCTGGAAGCGACTGATTCTATTGATTTAGGTGGGAATAATCATTTGAAGGTCAGCGGTCCAGGGCTATCAGTACAAACAGTGATTGGAGAGATCACGCCTTCCGCTGTAACTACCAATACTCTTGCCAATCATCTTCGCCTTTCTATATTGCCGACGATTTCAACGGACAACAGCGGTATCGACTTAGTTACTATTCGATTCCCAAGTGAGTACACAAATCTTTTAATTACGGATGTTAGTATAGAAAATACAGCGCTGGCAGTAAATTGCCCGGCACCGGCATTAGGTCAATATTGTGCTGCTAATGTAAATAATACACTTACTGTTACATTAGGTGATGTGTTGCTTGCGAGTGTACCAATTCATGTCAGCGTTGATGTTGATGCACCAGCTAGTCAAATTAGTTCTCAGATAGTCATGGATGTGACAA
Source organism: Gammaproteobacteria bacterium (assembly GCA_029864945.1). Classification (GTDB taxonomy): domain Bacteria; phylum Pseudomonadota; class Gammaproteobacteria; order S012-40; family S012-40; genus CALZJE01. The sequence continues at coordinate 1,790 of JAOTSL010000059.1, read as the reverse complement.
ATGTTGAGGCAATAACACCTCCGGTTGATGTTGTTGCAGGTAATGCTGATGGAATTGAAATAAACGACAACACATTATCCCTGGAGACAATTGGTTTTGCCGGCCCTGAACATTCTTCATTTATTGCTTCACCACAAGTTGTTGCAGCCGATGGTGTTGCCGTCAGTATACTGACGGCGACAACACGTGATGCAAGTAATAAATTATTGAGGGAGAAAACAGTTACCCTTAGTAGTAGTCGTCCTAGTGATGATAATTTGATACAACCATCGACGGCCACTAATAGACAAGGTTTTACAAGCGGATCGATTAGCTCAAGTACATTGGGTGCGTCAATTATTACGGCAACTGATGTGACTGATGGTGTTGAAATAACGCAACGTGCTCGAGTTTATTTTAATCAGGGTCAGGTTCTTCAGCTTGCAAAAACAGTTAATAAAAATGAAGCAATCGTTGGTGATGTATTAACTTATCAAATAGAAATTAGAAATACGACAACCGATGCCGTTGTTGGTGTGAAGCTGGATGATAGATTACCGTCTAATTTTAAATATGTTGCAGGCAGCGCGCGACTTAATGATGCTACGACTGTTGCGGCGACGGGTAACGAAACGAAACGTTTTAGCATTGGTAATGTGCCAGCATTAGTTGATACCAATGGTAATGGTCAAGCGGATGAGGGTGAGCAGGGTTATGTGGTTTTAAGTTACCAATTAATTGTATCTGCTGGTGCGACACCACGAGTATATGTTAATGAAGCCGTGGCTGTTGATCTGTGTGATATTTGTTTTATCTCAAACCGTGCGAAGGCCGAAGTAGATGTCGTTATCGATTCGGTTTTCGATTTGGGTACTATTATCGGTAAAGTTTTTGAGGACAGTAACAAAAATAATTATCAGGATCCAAATGAACCAGGTATCGCCGGTGCAATGGTAGTGTTAGATGACGGGATATCAGTGCTTACTGATCAGTATGGTCGTTATCACTTTCCATCAGTGAAGCCGGGGCAAAGGCTGGTGAAAATTGATCTTAATAGCGTTAGTGCTTCAGCGACCACCGAGTTATTTGAGGCGCGTGTGGTAAGTTCCTCACCAGGTTTATTGAGTAAACAAAACTTTGGTATTCAGAGCCATCTGGAAACCAAAACAATTGGTCAAGATGGTGAAAACAGGGTTCCTGCCGATGTTGAAAAACAAGAATTCGCCATAGATTCTCCTACAGATTCTCCCATAGATGCAGCCGGTAGTATCAACAGCAGTCCGTATTTGAATGTTAAATTGCCACCGGAAAATGAAACGTGGAAGAATCCTCGCTTCCCTGTATCAGGTCAAACTGACGTATTGAATACTGTTGTTATTAATGGTCAGTCAATTGAAACCGATGACAACGGATATTTTTCTACATTGTTACCTGTACACCCAGGATCTAATACATTGTTGATTGAGGTTAAAGATCCTCAAGGCCAAACGGGTAAAATCGAGCGTCAAATTGATGTGGCCGAGAATCAGATGTTCTTCCTTGCTTTTGCTGATGGTGAGGTTGGGTTGCTTCAGGGAAGTGGACTTTTACCCAGTGGCAAGACGGGGCAATCGCGGGAAGTATATACCGAAGGACGTTTAGCCTATTACCTTAAAGGTACGATAAAAGGTAAATATTTAATTACTTCAGCCCTTGATACCGGACGCCAAGACTATCGTTCGTTGTTTAAAGATCTCGACTCTAGTGAAACGGATCGATTGTTGACGAACATTGATCCAGAGAAGGCTTATCCGGTTTATGGTGATGACTCA
>JAOTSL010000058.1 GCA_029864945.1 Gammaproteobacteria bacterium | reverse complement strand
TTCATCATTCGATGAAGCACCTTTGTTTTTCAATTTGAAAAGTAAAGATGCTATTTCATCCTGACTCATTACGCGATCAGAAGATCGGCTATCTTCTAATTGTTCCTTTGATATTTTATCGTCTGGATTCTTCATCTGGTGCTATAACTTTTTGAAATCTGAGCTTGTTTCAATTACATCATTACTGTCAATGAGTTTGGCATCTTCACTGGACCTTTTTTCTCCGAAATAATTATCCTTATTTATGCCAATTAACCGGTCAATTTTCTTTTTTCCATCTTGGATTGAATCAAACTGGTCAACTAATTTTGGGGTTAACAAAATTAAAATTTCTGACCGGGATGATATATCTACATTCCTTCTAAATAACCAACCTAGTATAGGTATATCGCCAAGTAGAGGTACTTTCTTTGTCTCTATGGATTTTCGTTCACGAATAAGTCCACCTAACACAATTGTTTTTCCAGATGCTACTCTTACTCTTGTTGATATTTCGGTCGTTGTTTCAGACGGCAATCCGGTTTCCGAAATTGCGCCATCACTTACTTTTGGAAATATATCCATGATTACATCCCCGTTTTGGGTGATATAAGGTGTAAATTTTAACTGAGTACCGACCTCAAGAAAGTCAATTGATTCAAGAGTACCCGTGTTTGTAGTTGTAGTAACCCTGAACCCCAACTTTCTCCCAACAATGATTTCCGCTTGTTTACCACTTACACCAATCACCTTTGGGTGTGATAAAACTTTTGTATCTGAAACCGTTTGCAACGCTTCCAGTAAGGCATCAACGCTTTTATCACTTGCGCCAGTAAACAAATCACCCTGTGCGAAAAAACCAACTGGATTACTGCTTGTTAATGGGTTAATTGCGAATCCAGATGTTTGAATTGCCGATGAATAATTTGACTTATTCAAAATAGCACCTAGGTTAACACCTGTTTTATTTTCATCATTCAATGTAACTTCAACAATGGCAGCTTCTACCATTACCTGTTTTCTAGACACATCTATTTTCGAAATAATCGATTCAACTTCTCTTAATATATCCAACGGCGCAGTAACAAGAACCAAATTTGTGTTGGGCTCAATCTGTATATTTGCCTTGTTATCAAAAAGATTTTTCAACGTATCCAGAATATTCTCTACATTGACATTATTAACGTCAAAGCTTCTGAACGACACCCGATGTTCTTTTGGAAAGACTGATACAATATTCCCGTCTTTCACCATATCGAGCTGCCCCATATTCAATACGCTTTTAAACGCCTCATTTATTGATACATCGCTAAATTCGACAGCGACTTTCCCTTTCACATCATCATGAATAATTATAGAATACCCTGCTTCTCTGGCAATCATGCCAAGGATAGCCCCGATTTCAACTTTTTTAAATCTAGCGCTGAGTTCATTTTTTGATTTATCAAAATAGACGCCATTTCTTCCACCTTTGTCCTTACTAAACGCTGCATATGGTGATAAAAGACAGATAATGAGAACCAGTAATGAAAATAACTTAACGGTATAGAAAACAGTATTGTATTGGTATTGTGTATTTATAATTTTCATAGTCTGATGTTTAGCGCTTTAGTTGAATTATCCTGACGTAAAAATAACACGTAATTTTTCAAGTCTATGCGACTTATCTTCCAGTTATTTAACTCGTCGCCGCGATAGTAGATATCACCATCAATTACAACTCCTGAGCCAATTATTCCATCTACTGCGATTGACTGAGAAGTATTGTCGTTTTTACTAGAGGACCTTGAAACTAGCCGTGCAGCCTTCACACCATCAACTGCGGGGTCATAAAAAACAAGCTCAGTAATTTTTTTATGACCTTTTCTATTCAAACTTGAAATTAAAATATTGTTATCCACTCTCTTTTTTATTTCTTTAAATCCCTTATCCTTGTTTAGCGTAACCACATCAAATGTTGCATCAAACACTAATTTATTTCCTTTTTTTTGATTATTTATATTGTTCTTTATTACAAGCGAACTGACAGAAACGATCCAGTCTTGATTTTCAACAAACTTTATGTATTTCGCCATGCCCGAATAACTGGATGTAAATTTCATATGTATCGGTAATGTACCAGGTGAAAATTTTGCTGTTCCATCAGCCTTCTCCGTAAGCTCCCCAACTACATATTCTCCAGGCTCCAGAGAATAAAAACTGACTTCATATTTTTCTATTTTTAAATAGTCTGTTATGAAATTTTTAAGCAATTCGGCAGCGCCGATAGTGTCTGGTAGCGATTTATTTGCGTTATCTCTGCGATTATTAAGTCTGTTTTCTAGGTCACTTATTTTTATTTCGGCAGACTTATTATTAATACCATCGACATTACGCACTATTTCTGTTATTTGATTTTCATAATCATTAATCCTCATTAATGCACTAGAAATCAACTTCACGACTAAAACAATAACAATCAGAGACAAAGTACCGAACATCATTATTTTTTGTTGCTTAGTAATGTCACTCCATTCCATTATCTAAAAATTCCTTATTTATTGTTATTTATTATTTTATTTCGCGCCAATTAGTTTGAACCCATTTCTTGCCTTTTTTAGGCGAAGTAAAATCGATTTTTATCTGACTGCTTCCTACAAAAACTACTTTATTATCTAGTTTTATTTCTGCATCAATGTAATACCACCAGGAATCAACAAATTTACTTGCCCCTTTTCCACCAAGGTCAATTTGAAATCGATATACTTCATTGTTATTAACCAAATTATTTATTGGTAATTTATTTAGTGTCTTCTTTCCCCAAAAATTCAGTAACGACTCCCTTCCCTGAACTTTAAATTTACCCAAGTTTTTCGGATTAAAATCCCCCACCACTTCCACATAGACGATATCACCGATAACATATTGGTTCGTTTCATTGGTGTATAAATCATCACTGAATGTTCTAATAGAGTGCGCTACGGCAGGGTTACCAATTGAAAAATTTGCGCCAATTACTAATTTAAGTTTTTTTGAGTCGATGAGAATGTAGTACCAGTCATCATCTGGTAATTCTAAAGAGTCAAGGTAGTAGTTATAACTATAAGTTGAATCGGCATTTACTAGGGCAGACATTAATTCTTTATCAACCACCTTCTTGCCGAGGTAATTCATAATTGTAATCTCAACCTTTTCAGGGCCCTTTGTATGCTTTAGGGACAATAGGACCTGATCTCCACTAGAAAAATTAGTCGTATGTTTGCCTTTATCATCCATGATCGAAACTTCTGCGACACCTTCAACGTATGGTTGCTCTGCCGAATACAGTTCGTCCGAAACAATAAAAATAAATGTACACATACTGATAAATGCATAAAAATATAGTTGTTCAAATAATCGGTTTCTCATATCAAGTCCCCTATAACCTGAATGGTTCTTTTAACTCGTGCATTCGCCAAATTTGGTATATAACCTGTGGATATAATCGTTATCTTTGGGCTAGCACTATGGTCAATTGTAATTGTGTAGCTACCTTTGTTAGATGTGTGCTCAACCGGGTTATCGCCAACCCATAAAATATCAATATTCTGCAAATACCATATCGCTTCTGACGCTCCTGACTCGGCAAGATATAACGCTTGAACCTCTTCGCGCTGTATTGATGAGTCAGCAATACTGTCACTCTTCATTCCTAATAATGAAGCCCCGATTAGCCCTAACGTCATCGTCATGATAATTGTTGCAATTAATACAAAACCACCATGTGATCGTCTCTTCACGACCTCACTAATCTCGTTGCAATGAAGACTTGCTCTGTTCACTATATGTTCCTTGGTTTAACGCTGCCGGTAACCCGATTAATATGCCCATCAATATCGGCCTGTAATTTGATGGAAACTAAATTTCCAATCATACTCACTGACGTTTTTAAGGGGTCCATGTTATGACTAATTGTTGTGCCACTGAGGCCTGTCACCCCAGCCTCCCGAACAAGTGATTTATTCGCGTTTATATAATACGAATACGTTATTCCATCGCTAATTGAAACAAATGTAATTAGTAATCCCGCAGCTGGCGGATAAATCACTGCATTTGCATCCCTTAGGTCATACTTCATATAACTAATTGCATCTCGCAGTTCGGTTTGCATCATTGCATCATCCAAATGCTCGTCAAAAACCGTTAAAGTGAGATTGTATGCCATAAATATGGTCGCCATAATTACGCTAGAAATCCCCAAAACAATTATTTGCTCAGCTAACATAAATCCAGAATTGGAGCTGGGCTTAGTTTCAGTTTCTATCAATAACGACATGTCCATTACTCCGTACGGGCATAGATTCTCTCAAGTGTTTCTTTCTGAGTTCCTCCATCCCATGTCACCGTTACCGTTACAAGTTTAAATCCAGTACTACCGTTTATCTGACTGATAAAGTCAGTTCTAGGCGTAGACCCAAGACCGATATCAATTAAATTTACAACACTTGCAGATCTCGTATACCCTGAAAAATCGACTAAGGCAGCACTACTAATATCTAAGGGCGGTGAATTCGGTCCGTAGTTGTTGTAGTCATCAATATCATCAAAATCAATTCGAAATAATTCTTCAGCCCCAAACGTACCTGACCCAAATGGGGGCTCTTCAAATAATTTTGATCCAATCTCTTCCAGTAGCTCCTGGGCTAGGGTAAACGCCTCATCGTAATTTCCTTTTGTTGTCGTAGTTTCGTAACTACTTAGCAACATATTACTAATAGGCACAAGCGTGATTGCAAGGAAAGCTAATGCTAAAATTACCTCGAGTATGGTAGCTCCTTGCTCACGCCTTCGCATAATTACTAAATAAATTCCACTAATAAAACTATAGTTTCACAACTGGCGCATTACTTACTGCTAGATCATCTTTCCCAGCTGCTATCTCCACCTGATCATTTGTGGCACTCCATGCAGTATCTACAACTGTGTCTACACTTTTGGTATAAATCACAAAGTATTCGCCAAAGCTTGCATCCGTACCTGTAATATATCCATAGGTATTTGGCGTTGTTAATGCGTCAGTTAAAAAAGGATCTTTTAAAATTTCGTTAATTAATTTTGGTGTGGCACCAGATAAATCAGTTGTGATATTTGTCGGGTAACTACCGTTATGTCTTTTATATGAGATTACCGCAGTTTTCAATGTAAGTAATTCAGAGTTCGCCTTACTCAAGTCCCCTTCTTGTTGCATACCTTGAAACGCAGGTAGAATTGCAGATATTAAGATCGCGATTACAGCCATCGCTATGATAATTTCAACGAGGGTAAATCCCTTGTTCTTAACGACTAATTTGTCCATTTTTATTCCTCTGAAAAATAATTTTTATGTTTGATTCAATTTCATTACAAGCACTTGAGAATGAAAATTATACGTACACCAACCTTATCGGAGAACGCAGCTATTATTTAAGAAAGCATACTAAGTATTTACAGTTGTGACATTTGTGACATTTGTGACATTTGTGACATTTGTGACATTTGAATTTAAAAAAAGGAAAACACAATATAATTAAACTAAAAATTATTTATTTATATAAACTGCAGACAAAAAATAACCCACGAAATTATTTAATCAATATTAATATACGGTTACAGGGGCTACAAATTCACTAGTATCTGTACAGTATATTATTTTAAAAACAACTCATCGTGACGCCAAAATTAGAAAATAAAATGTAACTATTAATTAGTTAAAGATTGATAACAGTACGCCGAAATACAATTGTAATTTAGCGTTAATTTCTATTGCATTTAATGATAACTATTAACGTTCAATATAATTTTATACAACTAAAATGTGGGGATTAAACAATATGAGTGCGCCAGAAAACAACCGAATATTAGTAGTAGATGACACATCTTATATGCGAAAGATGTTAACTAAAATATTAGAAGATAACGGATACCTGGTAATTGCTGAAGCAGGAAGTGGCGTCGAAGCAATTGCGATGTATCAGGAACATACTCCTGATCTCGTTACTATGGATATGATCATGCCGGAAATGGATGGGTTAACAGCAGTACAAAAAATAATTGAGATAGATGCTCAGGCCAAAGTTATAATGATCAGCTCACTCGGGCAAGAAGACAAAATCGAACAAGCTCGAAAAGTAGGTGCGATTGGCGTAGTTACAAAACCGATAGACAATAATTTACTGTTTCAAAATATTGAATCAGCGTTAAGTTAATTAGATATGATTAAATTAAACGCACAAACAGTTAACACATTTGTTGAATCTAGCATCAATGTATTTTCACAGTTCTCACTTGACACTGATCAACCTCTCTCACTTGGTAACGTATACATGGAAAAACTGAAGCTATCTCAATACGAAGTGGAAATTTACAGCCTACTGTCTGGCGATTACGAAGGACGAGTTCTACTCGGAATGTCTGTAGACAGCGCCATTGAAATTGCCGAAAGAATGACAGGAGCAGCAGTTGATACATTTGATGAAGATGCGCAAAGTGCGCTTAGCGAGCTTATGAATTTAATTCTTGGGTCAGCACTACATGAACTAGAGAAAAATAAAAAAAATGTCAAAATGTCTCCTGTAAAACTAAAATACGGTGGTAGCGAGCCAATTGGCACGCTGCAGTGTCCATATCCTGTAACTGTACCTATATACACTCAAGTCGGTAATATGGAGCTTGATATTGCGTTTTACTAATCGCAAGAAAATAAGGGACTTTATTTGAAATAATGAACACGTTAGAAAACATACTTATTCGCGAAAATATTCTCAGCGAAAAAAAGTTAGAAAAAGCAAAAAAAGAAGCTTTAGAAACAAACTCGCCCCTTGAAAAAATACTGACCAAAAACAAATACCTCTCAAGTAAAGATATTATACTAGCCAAAAGCAAGATGTATGGCCTGCGAATTATCGATTTAAATACCTTCCCAATCGCACTTGATGCCATTAGCTTGGTACCTGAAAACGTCGCACGTGACTACAACATTATTCCTGTCATAAAAACAGGAAATACCATATCAATTGCAACTAGTAACCCAATGGATATTGAGGCCATTGAATCAGTTGAACTTCACTCCCATTGCCGAGTAGAAACTGTTTTAAGTAACGTAGATGACATACATCAGGCAATTGAAACTTATTTTGGCGTATTCGGAAAAATAAGTGAACTTCTGAAAAATACCGAACAAGATCAATTAGACGCTCAGACTGAGGTTGCGTCATCAAAAATCGCCGAAACAAAAACCATAGAAGGCCCCATCTCACAAATAATTAAACTCATGATTATTCAGGCAGTAAATACCGGGGCGAGTGATATTCATTTAGAGCCTTTGGAAACTCGATTACGGGTTCGTCTCAGGATAGATGGAATTTTACAAGAAACGTTTACATACGAAAAAAAATACCAGGCCGCATTAATCTCATCGGCAAAACTAATGTGCTCTCTTGACATAGCTGAAAAACGAATACCACAAGACGGTCGACTGCGTATAACAGTAAAAACACGACCAATTGATTTACGCGTTTCTACTTTCCCGGCTATGCACGGCGAAAAAATGGTATTTCGAATTCTTGACAAGGAAAGTGCCAATGTCGATATCTCTCAACTCGGGATAACGGGAGACTCTCTAGAGCTTCTACTTAAAATAATTAAACAACCGCATGGAATATTTTTAGTAACAGGCCCCACTGGTAGCGGAAAAACTACCACACTTTATTCCGTACTTAATAAAGTTAACACCCCTAAAGTAAATATTATCACCATGGAAGATCCTGTCGAGTTTGATTTGGACACCGTTAACCAAGGGCAAGTAAATGTTAAAGCCGGACTAACATTTGCCAAAGGTTTACGTGCGATGATGCGGCAAGACCCCGACATTGTGATGATTGGGGAAATTAGAGACAGTGAAACCGCTGAAATATCCATACAGGCAGCACTTACGGGTCATTTGGTGCTTAGTACTCTTCACACAAATAGTGCGCCAGGCGCAGTAGTACGGCTGGTCGAAATGGGCGTTGAACCTTTTTTGCTCGCGTCATCTCTGTTGGGTGTTTTAGCGCAACGACTCGTGAGACGACTTTGTCCAAAATGTAAAAAATCCTATACGCCGGAATCCAGTCTTATAAAACGATTAGGGCTTGATGCTGAAACCAAATATACATTTTATCAAGCGACTGGCTGTCGCGCGTGCGGAAGAACAGGATACAAAGGGCGCGCGGGAATATACGAACTAATGGAACCAACCAATGAAATACGCACGTTAATCGTTGAAGGAAAATCCAGTAATGAAATACGTGACCTGGCGGTTTCTCAAGGGATGTTAACCTTGCAGGCCGATGGTATTCAAAGAGTAATATCCGGCATAACCAGCATTGAAGAGATACTGCGCGTAGCGGGAGATAGTTAATTGCCGCAATTTAGCTATGAACTTATAAGCAGTGAAGGAAGACGTCTTAAAGGTAAAACATTTGCCGAAGATCGGCACAGCTGCCTGATGCTTCTTTCAGAAAATGACGCGTCTATTCTAAGCATCTCAGAGATAAAACAAAATAAACAGGGTAACTTTTTTGATAAGTATATTGGTGTCGACCCGGATGCCACCTTACTATTCTTCAGTCAACTTAAATTTCTTCTTAAATCAGGTCTTCCATTGTTTCAAAGCCTTGACATGGTACTCGGCCAAACAGAAGATAAAAGATTAGCCATTGTGTTAGAGCACATACGTCAAGCACTGGTTAACGGCCTATCTCTTTCTGAGGCAATGGGTCACCACCACATCATCTTTGACGATTTGATAGTCAGTATGATTTTAGTTGGTGAAGGGTCTGGAAACCTAGATCTAGCTTTTGACAATATTGTTAATGTATTGGAGGAGAAGCGCGCTCTGAGAAAAAAAATAAAAAAATTAACAAACTATATGTTAAGCATGATTGTACTTGGACTTGGTGTAATGACCGGCGTATTGCTATTTGTTTTCCCAAAATTTTCTGCTATTTTTCTTAAAGTTGGTGCAACACTACCCGCTAGCACACAAGTTATGATTACAGTCAGTGACTTTATTCTCGCTAATAAAGTTGCTTTTCCAACTGGAATTGTTTGTGTGATTTTAGCGATATTTATCTTTTATAAGTCGGATTTCGGACGCCGGGTTATTGATAGAGCAAAACTAAATATTCCTTTCGTAAAACACATCGTAATTAATAGTTCGCTCGCTGAGTTTACTCAAACATTAAGTTCACTGATGGCATCCGGCATGCCGATAATGCAAGCATTACTATTGACGAGAAACTCAGTTAAAAACTCGACACTAAAGCCACTGTTGTCAAAAGTGATTGAAAAAGTACGTGAGGGTGACCGTCTCTCTGATGCCATGGCGCCATATGATTATTTTCCAAAATTAATGATCCAACTAACCGCAGCTGGAGAAAATTCTGGGCAACTGGACACGATGATTTCAAACGTCCACGGTTATCTTAAAGAAAAAGTTGATGAGTCAATTGACAAATTTACCGCCATACTACAGCCGCTAATGCTCGTTGTTCTCGGTTCGATTGTACTTATTATGGCGCTTTCAATATTTTTACCTATGTTTAGTCTTTCCAGCACCGGGCATGGCTAGTTTCCTACTCTAGTAAATAATGAGTCACAATCTAATCAATTAAGCTCGCCAACACTTCTTTTTCTGAATTCACCCTCTTTACAAAATCGTCAAAACTATTTGCTCTAATACCCAATAACTTTACCTGAGGTAAACTCAATAATTTATTAGTATTTTCATTAATCGTAGCATCGTCAACTTCTCTTGCTAGAATATTAGCAAGCGACGTAATAACTGTTGATGCCAGGCGTTTTGAATGGCCCGTTTTGTCGTGATGAAATAACACGGCCTCATGAAATTCATTGGGGAAATTCCACTTTTTCATTAACGATGCACCGAATTTTGTGTGGAGCTTATCAAGCAGGTTTACTAGATCTTCTTCATTATCTAACTTTCTCTCTTTTTCAATCTCATTTAATATCCTTAGTAACAATACTTTCCCAATATCATGCAACAAACCGAATGCAAAAAGATGATCAACTTCCGGGTATTTTATAATATTCCCGATCTCCCTTGCACATATTCCAGCGCAAAGTGAATGGCCTAAAACATCTTTTAAAATATTATCAAATGCGGGGTTGGGGTTTTTGAATAATCTGGCACTACTAATAATTAGCGTATAATCAATCGTTCTGCGAACGCCTATTCTTTGAATGGCTTCTTTTGGTGTATAAACAGGTTTGCCTGCGGCATATACTGCAGAATTGGCTGCTTTCAATATCCGTGAAAATATACCTGGGTCTTTTTCAATAAGCTCATTCACTTTATCTAACGGCGTTTTTTCATCACGTAACAACTCTATGATCTTATAACCCATCTGCGGCATAACAGAAAAATCAAGCTTGTCATGTTTCAGACGATCTACCAGCTCCTCTATTAAACTTTTTGACCCGCCTTTTTTCTCGTCCTCTTTCTCGCCTTTTTTCTCATTATGCTTATCGATTTTTGACTTTGTTGCGACGTTCGGCTTTAATGCGGGGCTCGCTGATTTTGACGTTTTCAACCTTACAAGCTTGCCAACGTGCCTAACAAATTTTTCGACATTTATTGGCTTAGCAATAAAGTCTTTTGCACCCGATTTAATACAATTTTCGACCAAATCCTTTGAATTTGCCTCACTAATTACAACAATAGGTGTTTTGTTAGTGGTCGCTTTGATGATATTTTGTAATGAAGCAACTCCGGCTAGGTCACTAGTAAAAATATCAATGAGGATCAGCAAGAATGGTTTTGCGCTCAACTCCGAAAGTGCCTCTGCTTCATTTTTTACAAATACAACCGTAAACCCGGTTTTTGTAAAAAATGAGCCTAGGAATGCCTGATTACTGAGATCAGCATCCAAAAGTAGGATATTTTTAGTTATTTCGTCGCCCAAAGTATAATCAACTTAATGAAGTCGCCATTTTAGGTATTATCGGCAACTAAATACCCGACCTTTAGTATCGTAATCATCACCGTTGCCCAACTATGTTTTCGCAGAATTAGCCGATATATAAGTTCAATACGTCAAATTATTTTTTAGTGACCGGTATTTGTTAAACTAACGAAATTTACTAAGCAAAACTTTCTGCTTAGTAAATTTTTAATGAGATTGGATAGAATTATGGGTTAATGTTTTAAAACTTTCCGAAAACAATACTTGTGTTAACTGACCAACCAGAAAGATCTGAGTCTGATAAATTAACTTGATTTGTTTCCTGCACGTAACGATAAGATACACCAAGGGATACATCTGAGTACTTGGTTACAGCAAAACTCACATTCGCACCAGGCTCTATAACTGCAAAGGCATCACCGTTAGGGTCATCACAATTGTTGTTATTCTGATGATTACTGTCCCCTAACCCACCAGCACCCACTAACAATTCAACATTGTAATGTAATATTTTTTGCGGATTAAAAATATAACCTGCAAGCACACCACCGTAGCCCATATCCATCTCTGTATTATTTACATTATTTTTTGTGCCGTAGCCCGCCATGCCCAAATATACATTATGATTAACTAACCACGCCCCTTTTCCACCAACCATAGTCTCAGTTTTTCCGTTAAGATTAGTTGTTTTTGTGGTAAATCCTCCAAACCCACCATGGCTATACTCAGTTCCTTTAACGAGACTATCCCGTTCAAAAGCATTGCTATTTGCTGATACAGTTAACAATGCTATTAATGTTATTATAGTTGCGTTCGTTTTCATGTTGATCTCCTAGATTGATTAAATGTAACTATTTGACTTCTGATTAATCAAACACGCGAACCCTGAAAATCTGTCACTTTATTTTAAATAAAATAAAAACCATTTATTTCAAAAACTTACAACACGCCAAAAAAATAACAAAAAAGAGTGACAGTTTTTCGCGTTGCCCGTGTTTAAACAACATATAGATAAGGATTGGAGCTTGGATCTTGACGTAGAACATTTATTTAAAAGGTATAACGCAATGGTACTGCGGCGTTGTCGACAGTTGCTTAAAGATGAAGCAAGGGCAATGGATGCAATGCAGGATGTGTTTGTGAAGCTAATGGAGAGAAAGGATAGCTTAACTGATGACGCGCCGTCATCAATGCTCTATCGCATTGCGACTAATCACTGTTTGAACATTATTCGCGATAATAAAAAATATGTTCAACATGATTTTAGTAATAGTGAACATGATGATGAATCTGAAAGGCAAAATATTTTGTTTAACATAGCCAACGCAAGCGACTCAACAGAGCAACTTGTCGCTAGCAATATTCTCGACAAGTTATTCAGACGTCATCCCGAGTCAACGCGTACCATTGCCGTTCTACATTATTATGATGGTATGACATTAGACGAAGTTGCTGAACACGTAGGCATGTCAGTTTCGGGAATAAGGAAAAGATTGCGCCAATTAAAATCGTCATTGCAGGCGTTTAAGGAGTAAAGATATGGCAGACATTTATTCAGACATTAAACTTGAACAATACGTGCTTAATGAGTTATCGGTAGAAGAGGCACGTAAGCTTGAGTGCGCTGCAAATAGTAACGAGGCGCTTAGAAAAAGGTTAGAAGCTATTCAATACTCAAATACTGCGATTGAATCATCCATTAATGAGCAGGAAGTGCTGCGTGAAATTAATTACCGAATTAAGAATAATAAAATACGAAATGAACAACAAAAAACAAAGAAAAATAGACATTCATCTTGGGGCCGCCTAGCCTATGCAATGCCTATTGTTGC
>JAOTSL010000254.1 GCA_029864945.1 Gammaproteobacteria bacterium | reverse complement strand
CAACACCCGAAGCAGCCCGATTTGTGGATGACCTATATAAAACAATTATTACTGCCGGCACCCACCTTGCCAGCAGCATTAAAGTAGCCGAGGCTGCCAAGGTTATCGAGAATACACAGCGGGACGTTAACATCGCACTGGTTAATGAGCTTTCACTAATCTTCAATAAGATGGGGATTGATACCATTGAAGTATTAGAAGCAGCTGGCACCAAATGGAACTTTTTACCTTTTCGCCCAGGCTTGGTTGGTGGGCACTGCATCGGTGTTGACCCCTACTACCTGACACATAAAGCAATTGAAGTGGGCTATCACCCAGAGGTTATTTTATCCGGCCGTCGCATCAACGATAACATGGGCGGTTACATCGCCGGTCAGGTCATTAAACAAATGACAAAAAATCGAACTCATGTTGTAGATTCAAAAATACTGATTATGGGCCTCGCATTTAAAGAAAACTGCCCAGACTTACGTAACACACGCGTGGTTGACATCATCGAATCGTTAGGCAGTTACAACGCAAATGTGGATGTTTTTGACCCTTGGGTTGACAATGCCGAAGCAGAACATGAATACAATATAACACTTGTTGACGAACCCGCTGCAGGCGAATACGACGCCATAATTCTTGCAGTTGCTCATGAGCAATTTGTAAAAATGGGTGTTGATAAAATTCGAGCCTTAGGGAAACCAAATGCGATTTTATATGACGTGAAATCGCTGCTGCCGAAAGATCAAGTTGATGGCCGTTTATAGCCGCTCACATAAAATAATTGCTAAAATTTAAAAGGCATAAAATGAAAGTACTAATCACCGGAACCGCCGGCTTCATCGGCAACAATCTCGCGCAACGTTTACTTGAACGCGGCGAAGAGGTCATTGGCATTGATAACCTCAACGATTATTACGACGTCTCCTTAAAAGAAGCGCGTTTGGCAAAAATCAAAGATCACCCTAACTTCACTGATGTTCGCATCAACATTGAAGACAAGGAGGATATGCAGGCAACATTTGCTAAGCACAAGCCCAATAAAGTAGTAAACCTAGCTGCACAGGCGGGTGTGCGTTATTCATTAATAAATCCGTACTCGTATATTGATTCAAACATTATGGGGTTCACCAACGTACTTGAAGGATGTCGTCATAATGACGTAGAACATTTGGTATATGCCTCAAGTAGCTCGGTATATGGCTCTAACGAAAAAATGCCTTTTTCTGTGCATGATAATGTTGATCATCCGGTGAGCCTGTATGCCGCGAGCAAAAAGGCCAACGAGCTAATGGCCCATACTTATAGCCATTTATACGACATCCCAACAACCGGTTTGCGCTTTTTTACGGTATACGGCCCCTGGGGTCGCCCTGACATGGCATTATTTATGTTTACCAAAAACATTATTGAAGGCAAACCAATTGATGTATTTAATCATGGCAAACATCGCCGCGATTTCACTTACATTGACGATATTGTTGAGGGCGTTATACGAACACTTGACCATACAGCCACAGCCAATGAAAACTGGTCTGGCGACAATCCAGACACAGCCACCAGTAAATCGCCTTATCGCATTTATAATATCGGCAACAATCAACCGGTAGAACTAATGCGCTACATCGAAGTTATCGAAGAATGCATTGGCAAAAAAGCTGAGAAAAACTATTTACCGTTACAACCAGGTGATGTACCAGCGACATACGCCAATATTGACGCACTGATGAATGACGTGGGATTTAAACCTGACACACAAATTGAAGATGGTATAGCTAACTTTGTTAAGTGGTATCGAGACTATTATAAAGTTTAATGTTAACACCAAGGGACTTCGGGGTAGCATACTCATCTTCTGCCCCGCTCTTTGATGTGAAAAATACTCAAGTTCACTTGAAATAAAGCCTAACCACGCTGAACTTTTGATTTCAACAACAAAAAAAGGGCTGAAAACTCAGCCCTTTTTTAAGTTCAAACCTACCCAGCCGTCAAATCATGCTAATTCGCGTCACGTACCAAACGCAAATACAATTGAGATGAGGCTTTCGCCGTATCAATATTACCAGTAGAAAAATCAATAGACTTTACATCAGTCGTCGAACCAACCACATGTGTACTCGTCCAGTAACCTGCAGCAGGGCTACCCGGAAAAATCTCATTATTTATAGCAAGAACCTGACATTTCCGCTCAACTATAGACGCCAACTCTTTCACGTTAGGTACTCGCCAACCAGTAAAACCTTCATAGTTAATTCCAGCAAGCCCCAATGCTTCCACCCAGTTTTTAGTGACGCCCTGAGTATTCTCACACCTCACATTTGATACACTCCACGAAAACCCATACGTGCAGCGCAACCACATAAGGCCGGTTTTGTTATCGACAACCGTCTGGGCATCCTGGCTAGCCAACGTAAACTGACTAGTGGGAGTCGAAGCCGGAATAGCTATCGACTGGTTGGAACACAAAGCGGCATTAGCTGCCATCAATGGAAAAAATAACGCAAACAAACCTATTAAATACTTTTGCATAATTCGCATGAATAACCCCTTACGGAATAGTTGCTTGCAATGAATCATTAACGAGACGAATACCGCCAAAAAAGGAGATGTTTTTTACTCTCGACTCCTCAAAGGCCGGCCTACTAAAACGGATAACCCTTGCACGATCCAGACTCTGCGCATCCGTAGTGGAAGACCAGATAAAATCAATGGCACGAATATCACCGCTAAAATAGTCCTTATCATAAGAAAGTATTCCCGTGGTAACACCGTAATCAACGAGCGTTCTCAATTCTTCAATTGTCGGTAGCCGCCAACCAGTCATACCACATAATTTAGCGTGATTTATATCCGCGACATAATAAGCAGTGCTACACCCTTTAGAGCCACCAACACACTCATCATTGCCTTTCTCTCCAGCTACACCACCATTCGTTTCATAATTAGGGTCATACCAGTAATAGTTTAGTGTTTCGGCACGCAAACCTTGACTGCCTCTGGTTTTTACCTCCCACACCAACCCACTTATATTATCTTTTACACAATCCCATGGAATGACTTCATTACCATTGCCATCAAAAGTAGTTGGCGTTGTCGGCGGCAACTCTGTCCCAGCGGGATCCAGCTTAGTATAATCAAAACCCGCTCGCCCACCGCCATTAACGGCTTTTGCTGTTAAGCCTTGATCTAAACCATTGCTAGCATCAACTGCCGGCACGAGGGCAGCATCTAAACCAAACGGCACATCGATAAGACCCGTATCATTGACATGGCTAACCTTAACGGTGGCGCCACTCAATGAATCATTATCAGCAATAAAAAACTCTAGCTCCGCAAGACTTGTATAGCTTATAGCATCACGCTCTATATTGAGCGACAGAAAAAACTTCTCTTCATTTTCCACAAAACCATCATCAACGACTTCAAGCGCTATAACCACATCCGTTGCACCAGCTGGCACTATTATTGGTGTACCATGCTGCAATACTACATTTTCTTTAAATAATAAATAATCCACTCTATATTCGGCGGATTGACCGATTTTCAACCTGCTGTTATCAATAGAGGGCTCAATGCTACCAATAAGGGATACTACAACATCAACCCGACTCACTTTATCCAGCGAAACAGTAATTTCAGCATTAGCGGGAGACACTTCACCACCGAGAGTAAGAACCTCTGAAATATTACTCGCTGAGGCAGACAATGAAACAACAGGCTCATCATCATCATTTTTTATAACAGCCTCTACACTGCCTTTAACAATTTCAACACCAGCACTTGCTTCGCTAAGCGTAATAAGAAATTTTTCGTCATGCTCGTAAATTGTGTCACTGTCTAGCTCGATGGACACCGTAGCAACCGTAGCACCATTGGAAAACAAGATGGGTTCATCAAACACTGCGGTTACATCAGATTCAGGGTCACTAGCTGCCCCGACAACGGCAAAGTCAGCCACTTCTTCAGGAGTTCGGCCGGTAGGATCAATGGCCGAAATAGAATAATTAACTGTAATATCATTACTATTACTACCTTCTCGTTGAAGCGTAACATTTAATGAAATGGTTGTTTTTCCTCCGCTATTACCCTCAGCAACCGTTAAGTCACTTAAATAAAGGCCTGGCGCTAAATCACGCGACGATTTGCTAGCCGTAGAGCAGGAGCAGCCATATAAACTGAGCGTAAAAACAGTTATTAATATAAAAATCAGGATGTTTTTTTGTACTTTTTGCACACTAAACCTCGCTGCTACGTATGAGCTAAAACACACAACGTGCACAATTGTTTATTAT
>JAOTSL010000057.1 GCA_029864945.1 Gammaproteobacteria bacterium | reverse complement strand
GATCGACAATCCAGGATATGTCGTTGGCATATACAAAATATCCCCCTCATCCAAGGGAGGCATAAATTCACTACCCAGTTTTGAAACGGGATAAATACTGACAAGCAATAAACCAATCGAAAGAGTAATAACAAAATATTTCCAGCGAATAGCAAACGCCAATGCTGGCGCATGTAAAGAGTGAAGAAGACGATTAACCGGGTTTTTCGCTTCAGGTAATATTTTTCCCCGAATAAAAAAGCCCATCAATACGGGCACCAGCGTAATTGCTAATATGGCTGCCGCAGCCATAGCATAGGTTTTGGTGAACGCTAACGGGGCAAACAGACGACCTTCCTGAGCCTGCAGAGTAAACACAGGTAAAAAAGAAACAGTAATAATGAGTAAGGAAAAAAAGAGTGCCGGCCCAACTTCTTTTGATGCATCTGAAATCGCCTGCCATCGCTGAGAGTTAGTTAAAGCCTCTCCCTTTTCACGCACCATTTGCTCTAAATGTTTGTGCGCATTTTCTATCATTACGATAGCCCCATCCACCATGGCACCGATAGCAATTGCAATCCCTCCCAGAGACATGATATTTGCATTGATGCCCTGATATTTCATTACAATAAAGGCAATTAATATTCCCATGGGCAAAACCAAAATAGCAACTAAAGCTGACCGAGCATGCAATAAAAACAAAATACAAATGATGCTAACTATAATAGATTCTTCAATCAGTTTTTCAGTCAAATTATCCACTGCGCGCTGAATTAAATCACCCCGATCATAAACTGGTACAATTTCCACTCCATCGGGCAAACCAACCTTAAGCTCTTCTAACTTGAGACGCACTCCTTCGATGGTTGACATTGCATTCTCGCCATAACGCATAATAACAATGCCGCCAGCAGCTTCGCCCTCTCCGTTAAATTCGACAATGCCACGACGCAACTCTGGCCCAAGCTGTACATTAGCCACATCTTGTAAACGTATCGGTGTTCCATTTCCATCAACACCGACAGGAACCCCTTTAAGGTCTGATAAGGATTTGATATAACCCAAACCTCTAACCATATATTCGGTTTCAGCCATTTCAATTAATTTTCCACCAACATCCTGATTAGAACGCTGAATAGCATACTTAACTTTTGATAACGGAATGTTATAAGCAAGCAATGCATTCGGGTCTACTTCAACCTGATATTGTTTAATATGACCACCAACCGATGCAACTTCCGAAACACCTTTTACTGTTTGCAATGGGTAACGTAAATACCAATCTTGAATGGAACGTAGCTCAGCAAGATCATGTTGACCTGTTTTGTCGATCAAAGCATATTCGTAAATCCAGCCTACTCCTGTTGCATCCGGCCCTAAACTAGGCGAGACGCCCGTAGGCAAACGGGCGCTGACATAGTTAAGATATTCCAACACGCGAGAACGTGCCCAATACATGTCTGTGCCGTCTTCAAATATAATATAAACAAATGAATATCCGAAAAAAGAATATCCTCGAACCACTTTTGCATTTGGCACTGCAAGCATAGCGGTAGTTAAGGGGTATGTTACCTGGTCCTCAACCACTTGAGGTGCTTGACCGGCATATTCCGTAAAAACAATAACCTGAACGTCGGATAAATCTGGAATAGCATCCAATGGTGTATTCTTTATTGCCCACAATCCAGCTGCAAGCAACAAAAAAGCAACTAACAGCACCTGAAATTTATCTTTCAGAGAAGCATCAATTATTTTTTTTATCATAACGTACTCCTACTCAGACATATTCATATCAGACATATCCATGTCATGCATGTTATGTTTTTCAACAGCCTGCTCACCTAAGGTCATATCTCCCATATCCATGTCCTCCATATTCATATCATGATTTTTGGTGTCAGGACTGCTAACTGTTTTCATTGCTTCCATCATTTTTGCGGTGGCTTCTCTCAACTTAGATTCAGAATCTATTAGAAACGTAGAAGATGTTACTACTTCTTCACCTTCAGCCAGTCCACTTAATATTTGAGTGTATCCATCTGCGCTTAACCCCAATAAAACCTCCCTTGGCTCGAATTTTCCTGGTGCCCTAACCACAAAAACCTGGTCTCTACTACCGGATCTAACAATGGCTGAACTGGGAACAACAATCGCCTCAGCTTGTGTATCAGTTCGTAAAATAACATTTGCGAACATACCTGGTTTCAAAATATTTTCAGAATTATTAAATTCGAGTCTAATGCGTACTGTCCGAGTTTTTCCCTCAAGGTAAGGGTAAATGAAACGCACTGTTCCCGTAAAAAGTCTACCAGGTGCGGCTCGCACTTTCATTTCCACTTCATCGCCTAGCTTCACCCAGGCCATTTCATCTTCGTATACATCAACATATACCCAGATTTTTTGTAAATCTGCGATTAAATACAATTCATCTTTCGGGGTAACATACTGTCCTTCTCTGGAACCTATATGCATAATGGTTCCGCTAAAAGGCGAATGAATATGAAGATACTTACTTATTTTTCGTTTTAGTTTTAACTCCACCAATTGATGAGCAGGTACATCCAACAACTCAAGCCTATCCAGCGCGCTATCTAAAATGGTTTTCGTAGTTTGCCTGGAACGCTCAGGAGACTGCTTTGACACAGCTTCCCAGTTTTTTAACGCAATAA
Source organism: Gammaproteobacteria bacterium (assembly GCA_029864945.1). Taxonomy (GTDB): domain Bacteria; phylum Pseudomonadota; class Gammaproteobacteria; order S012-40; family S012-40; genus CALZJE01. Next base: position 10,134 of record JAOTSL010000057.1, on the reverse strand, counting down.
GATATTCACGTTGGGCCGCAACAAGATCGGGAGAATAAATACTGAGTAAAACAGCATCTTTTTTAACAGCTTTACCAGTTTCATCAACGCGTAATTTTTCTATCCAGCCAGACGTCTTAGGATGTAAACGAGCGAGACGCTCTTCATTAAAATCCACACGCCCTAAAGAATTTAGGCGACGTGAAATTTTATCTTTTCGAGACTTTTCTGTCCTTACACCAATATTTTGTACAACCACTGGATCAATTATTACTGTTCCAACTGGCAAACCACTATCGCCACCGTCGGCATATACAGGGATATAATCCATTCCCATCTCATCTTGTTGGAAAACCTCAGATGTAATAGCTGGATTCATTGGGTTTCTATAAAAAAGTAGTTCTCGTTCTTTAGGTTTATCCTCATCTGCATAAACTGCAATATAATCCATTCCCATATCATCTTTCTGGAAAGTCGGCGATGTAATGGCTGGATTCATCGGGTTTCGATAATAAAGTGCTTTACGTTCTCCACCTGGGGATTCTTCAATAACTTTATCCATAGTCTTCGTTGCAATCCAGTATCCACCAAATGCACCTGTCATTAGAGAGACGACTAAAATTAATATTATTTTATTTTTCATGGGTTACCTCTTTTCCTACTGCGTATTCCAAGGCTGCTAACGCCTGATTAGCTGAACTCAAAGCCCACCAATACTGTGTTTGGAAATTAAACAAATTAACCTGCGAGCGTAATAAATTTAGAAAGTCAACTTTATTTACCTGATATCCAGCCAACATAGAGTCGACTGTTTGACTGGCTTGAGGAATAATTCTATCTTGATAAATAAGCACTTGTTTCCTTGACCGTTCGTAATCGGCGAGGGCTTGATGAATTTCCTCAGCTACTGTATTTTTCATATCTTCCAATGCAAATTTTTGTTGCAGCCATTCATGCTTACGTTGATCTTTCTTTTTATCCTGCCTTTTTTCAGTATTAAACGGCAAATTCATTGAAAACTGCATACTCGCCAATCCAGTTTGATCCTGCCTCCATCCATAAGTCGCACCCAATTGAAAATCTGGGTAATAGTCCTTGTCAGCTAAAACCATACGACTAGATGCAGCAGATATGTGTAATATGGCTGTGCGTATTTCCGGTCTCATTTCCGTGGCTTGGTTTAGCAGCTGTGAGAGTGGCTCAATTTCAGGCAAAGCCTTTGAAACAATCTTTGAAAGCTTAACGATAGTTGCGGTATCACGGTTAAGCATCGCATTAAAACTCGCTTGCGCCTTTTCTCGTATGGCATTTATTTGCAATTGGCTATCTTCCAGTTTTGCAAGCTCTACGTGAGCAAGCAAAACCTCTTGCTGCAAACCTTTCCCAACCGTATATTTTGTCTCTGCAACATCAATAAATTCGGCCAATAGTTTCAGGTTACCGGCCACTGTATCCAGAGAGCGATCAAGATAGAACAACTGCCACCACAAATGCTTAACACTTCTTACAATTGATTGCTTAGTTGATGCTATCAATTCTCTATTTGCCAGAGATTCTTTCTCTGCCACATTTTGTTTAAGTGCAAGCTTTCCAGGAAACGGCAAACTCTGGCTTATTCCAAACTGCATTTGCGTCATAGGTGTTTGGCTCAACGAAAATGAATCAACGGGAAAATTAACCGCATTGAGTATTAAGCGTGGCTCTGGTACAGCTCCCATTTGTTCAGGTAATTGTGCCAACGCATTATATTGAGCCATACTCCTCTCAATTTTTGGGTTCTCTTTTAATGCAATTTGAACTGCATGCTGCAACGTAATCTCAACATTCAATTTATTGTCAGGTTCAACAGCAGACAATATGTTACTTGTTAGTAAAAATGTTAAGACAACAACCCATCGAAAATTGAGGATCTGTCTCACTCGCCTCTCACTGAGACTAACAAACCGTACATACAAATAATTTTTCATTCTGAGTTACCATAATTTTTAATCAAGCAAGAAATAGTTCTAACTTCAATCAATCAATTTAATCATTTAAAATAAAAAAAACACTAAGAAATGCAGCACAAGTTGAATTAGTGCAACAAAATCTTATCACCCTGAATATTAACAACGCGAAAATATTTTTGACTACGTATAAGAATATAGCTCAGAATTAACTGATTCAATTGAAGTGGAAAATTTAGAGGATTTTAGGGGGTCTAACGTCGACGTCGGTCACAACGCCCGAAGGAAAATTACTAATATGAGGATTGTAGATAGAAAGTACTTTATTATTTAAACAAGGCAGAGAAAAAACCGCTGCACTAAAAAAAACACAATGGTTACAGGTTTTCTCGCAGTCTTTACCACCGGAGTCACCCAGACTAGATAAGTTATGATGACTATCAGTGGCGCCTGACATATGCTCACCTTCGGCCATCATCATAGTCATTTCAACAACGTCTGCTTGTGATATTTTAGTTTCATGTGACATATGAGCATTAGCAAACAATACCTGAAACGGTGCTATACATAGTGATAACACAAGCATCAAGTTAATTAATTGTCGGCTTCTAATTCGGCGCATTTATCAGTCTCATTGTTATATTGAAATTAATAATAATGAAATCATTTGGAGACACTTTCCATCTTTCTAGATAACTTTTGATACCGTCAATCTTTATGAGTTCAAATTAAATACAAACAAAAAATACAGTATCCAACTCAGTTTAAAGTAAATAGACATAAAATCAATAACTAAAACGAATAACCCGTACCTACTTCATAATCAGACAATCATTCAGTAATAGGACAATGACGTGTGATATGTGTCCTATTACCGTAATAACAGGCATTAAACAACATCGATGGTATAACTTATGCTGCTAGTAAAATAAAAACACCGGTAACATCTGCAGAAATTTAGCTATGATATAGGAAAAACAGATATTAGCGACCTGACTTCCCCAACAGTAAAGTCAGGGTACCGTTCCAGTTTATAAATTAAATTTGAAAGAAACTAACATGTCAGATTGCTGTTCAACAAATAACCAAAAACCACCTAGACGACATACTTGTCCAGAAGATAATAAACAATGTACCGAAGTATCGTATAAAACAATATTACATCACGTAATAGACCCATGGAAACTAGTAGCTAAAAACCAGGCCTACTACTTTTGTGATAACCCTGATTGTGACGTTGTTTATTTTGGACTAGACAACTCAACAATACGCAAAGATCAACTCAGAACCACGGTGGGTATAAAAGAAACAGCCGATGATACATTGGTCTGTTATTGTTTTGGCGTATCTAAATTAGAAGCAAAATCTAATAGTCAGGTAAAAGCTTTTGTTATAGATCAAACCAAGCGTGATTTATGCTCCTGCACCACGCATAACCCATCTGGGAGGTGTTGTTTAAAGGACTTTCCTAAATAGCTCTTACTTTGCCCATCTGCCGCGTTACAAATCGGCAGATTATTTTATCCTTAGGCTCGGCCTCTTAATCTCACAACCTCACAATTAAGTCATGTGAAATTGCGAGATTAATGTAATACAGCGATTTCAATTACTTGTTATTTTTAGAGTATCATTTTGCGATAGTTTATTATCACCAGGCACTCTGCTTATATCCACAAGAATTGTTGCTGCTTCTCGAAGCAGTACCTGACGAAGCTCCGAACTAAGCTTTTCGTTTACTTCAGCATCTTCGGCAGTATCATCAGCAACATCTTCAGTAAGAGAAACTGTCTTTATACCACGTGATACACGAAACTTATTTAATAGCTCATTACGATCTTTTTTACGTTGCAGACGCTCACCTTTTCTTTTAGATTCAAGAAGAGACAAACTCTTTTCGCTGAATATTTTCTGCCGAAGCTTAGCTTGAGAGAGAAGAAAATTAAACCCAACATCATGCTTAACTCGTTCTTCATGACGTACTTTAGCATCAGTTAAATCTCGCGGCACTTGGCTACTTGGTTTAAAGTGCGCTGCAGGCACATGAGCCCAGGGCAAGGCATTTGGTAATGAGCTTTCACCCTGGTCATCATTTTCCACAGAAGTAGAATAAATAATATCCGGCACAACACCACGATGCTGAGTACTATCACCATTCACACGAAAAAATTGAGCCATTGTTATTTTAAGTTGGCCCAAATGGCTATCTTTACTTTTAACATAGTTGTTTAAGTTAACGATTCGCTGCACGGTTCCTTTACCAAAAGTAGGCTCACCGACTATTGTTCCACGCCCATAATCCTGAATAGCACCTGAGAAAATTTCTGATGCGGATGCGCTGTATCGATCAACCAGTACAGCTAATGGCCCACTGTAGGCGATACTTTTATCTACATCTTCGTCTAGCTGAATCTCACCACTGCTTTTACGAATTTGCACGACAGGTCCCGACTCAATAAACAGACCTGTTAACGAAACTGCTTCAGCAAGCGAACCACCACCGTTGTTACGTAGATCAATCACAATCCCATCAACTTTTTCAGCTCTTAATTCATCTATAATTTTTTTAGAATCACGAGTTGTACTACTATAGTCTTTTTCACCTCGAGAGGCGGCCGCAAAATCCATATAAAACGTTGGTATCTCTATAACGCCAATCTTTTTGCTTGTTGCACCATCCGGTATTTCAAGTACGGACTTTTTAACTCGCTGGTCTTCAAGTTTTATTTTGTTTCGCACAATTGTAATATATTTATCTGAACCGCCTGGGCCACTATCTTGAGGCAAAATATGCAACTGCACAATTGAGTCTTTAGGGCCGCGAATTTTTTGTACCACATCGTCCAGACGCCATCCAATAACATCTTCTACTTCAGCTTGTCCTTGCCCTACCCCAATAATTTTATCTCCCTCATTAAGAAGTCGGCCTAAATCAGCTGGGCCGCCCTTAATAATGCGCTTCACAACAGTATGTTCATCAACCGTCTGTAACGCTGCGCCAATCCCTTCAAGAGAAAGACTCATATTAATATTGAAATTTTCTGATGTGCGAGGTGAAAAATAAGCGGTGTGTGGTTCAAGATTTCTAAGATAGGCATTCACAAAAAATTCGTACGCGTCTTCTGATTTTAATTGTTGAGAACGCTTAATCGTTCGTTTATAGCGCTTGCGTAGTGTTTCTTTCAGCTCGCTTTCGTTTTTGTCGGCAAGCAAGAGAGTCAGGTAATCATTTTTAACTTTTTTCCGCCATATTTCATTCAGCGCTTTTTCATCTGCAGGCCATGCAACATCTTCTCTATCAAACAAAAAAGTCTCTTTTACAGAGAAATCAAACTTTTCATCTAAACGCTTTAACGCATAATTCGCTCTTTCAATACGGCGCTCATTAAATTTTCGAAACATAATAAAAGCAGGATTTAAATCGCCTTTTAATAAAGCATCATCCAATGTTAGCCTGAATTGTGAGAGTTGATCTATGTCTTTTTTGGTAAATACATTGTGATTTGGGTCGAGTGTTTTAAGAAACTCTTCAAATATTTTCTCCGACTCCTCATCATTCAACATACTTTTTTTATAATGAAACTGATCGATGATTTTGGTAATCAATACAGCAGAAAGACCGTGTTCCAATAAGGGCTCGAGCTTTTTCTGCGTTACAGCAAAGCTTTGCCCAGTTCCGCCAAAAACCAATAATAAAACAAGGGTAGCGCATTTTTTAATCATAAATTTTACCAAGTGTAGAGTATTTAATTTCGATAAGTATAAACCACTATATACACCTTTCAGTGGTAGCTCCTTAAAACTGCTCAGTTTCAGACGTTTTTAAACAATTCTAGGTCCCTAGGAGCCTGTCCGAGAATGGACAAGCTCCTAGGAAACCCGAGTACTAACTATAACCATATCGACAGCTTCGGCATTAAATGAATAGAATAAATCGGCTTATTTCGAAATAACCGCTATTTCCTGCTCTAGACGGCTGTCAAATATAAGATCATTTCATCAGCATCGAGTTCAATCCGATTTATGCGTCGCCACCATCTTCACCACTTTTATAACACCTAAAATAACAGACTTCTTTAATAAATATAATGCGTTAGATAAAATTACTAATAATCACTCAGCCTGTCAAACCATATCCTTAAGCGGTGATTGATCCTCTATCCATAACCGATGCGTTTCCAAATAAGTATCTCGATACAAGTTATCTATATTCTCGTAGGTCATAAAGCCCTTTGAAAAGCCGTCTATTACCGGGTCAATTGCAAGTTTTGCTGCATTAATGAAATGTGCAATTAGCGTTCTTGGGTCCTCATCACCAATTGAAATACGTATCGTCGTTGGTGAAATACCCGCCAACTCCAGTTTTTTCTTACTCATTTCCGAATGGCTGGTTAGTGCCGGACACAAAACCATGGTATTTGATTGCCCCAAAGAAACCATATGACCAAATACCGGCTCGAGACAGTCAAAAAACCGAACAAATGCATTTCTCGCTAAGTTAGAACCTTCAAAGTCGATAGTAAAAAGCGGTGCAGGCAGACCCAATCTCATATGCGACTTACCAAGATTATAGTTTTCATTCTGTTGAAGCGCATTGCACTTAACATTGATGTTTGAATGGGAATCAAAAAATAATGCCATTACTTTTGTATTAATTACTTTACGCAACATACGCAGCTCTAACGTGCGTGAACCTGAAATTACCTCAAACGCCTTATCTGCATCAAGAAAAGCGCCTTTAATAAAATACACATTCCAAAATAATGTATCTTTCCAGGAAACGTTTTTTTCATTTCCATTATCATCCGCTAAACTCACAGACTCATTTTTTGGAATGAACATAGTCTCATTTCGCCCAATAACAACGCCTGCAGTTGTTACGCCAGTACCCGTAATATCCTTGGTATAACTGTGAATAACATAATCAGGGCGTTCGTCGACATCACCCCGTATTAACGGTTGATACAAAAAAGGCGTTGCAACCGTGCTATCCAACATCACCACCAAACCTTGCTCATGTGCCGCTTTACAAATTCCCGCTACATCTAATACGTAGCCATGTGGATTACACGGTGACTCGAGATAAACATATATTCGACGACCTTTCGTTATTCGGTCTGCGTACTTTTGCTGCAAGGCAGTTAGCACATCAACAAACTCGCTCGATTCGTATCCGTCGAACCACTCAATACCGATATCCAAATTACTTTTTTTACCATACCAATCTTCCAGCAATTGAAAGGTGCCACCGTAAACATTTCGAGAACAAATCACAATATCGCCATGACCAAGCAAATGCGCTAAAACCGTATCAATTGCTGCCATACCCGAATTAAAATTCCACGCCATATATTCATTGGATAACGCCCCACACTCTAGATCAACAATATGATTTGCCAAACTGATTGACGTAGGATTAAGCAAACGAGAATAGACTTCGAGTAACATTTCCTTACCTTGAAAAGCATCATCAATCCATTCGGTGCAAGCATAAATATAGGTTGCTGTTCGGGTAATAACAGGGGTTGCTGAAAAAATAGCTGCAACGTTATCAAATATTGGATATGGGCCTTTTGTGATCCGCGCTGATTGGTCATTTACAAGCGATTGGTAAGTCGCGCGAAAAGGATGCTGTAAAGTATCAAGTAATTTTGCTAATTGAAAACACAAAAATTTCTTCGCATTAAAATAAGCAATTCGATCTTGGCGGTTTAGCGTTGTTAATTCTCGTAAAGTAACTTCCCACAAATGAGTTAAATCAATTTGTGTTTTATAAATATTCTCTGCGATACTTGCTAACGTCTGCCCCATTTCCGAGTCAGGGTCTATGGAAAAATGTACTAATTGCTCCTGAGCCAATTCAGACAAATTTTGCGCACTGGATGTTTTTCGTCTAGGGCTTAAGCGTTTTGCTACTTCAAAATCAGCATCTTGTTTTGCCAAACCATCGGCCGATTCTCCAACTAATTCGTCCATGTGTATCTCCATGTAATAAAACTATCAATTTATTTGCCAGAGATAAAACTCACGCAGATGCTATGAGCTCTGATTTTGGTTTATTTTTAACCAGGACTATCATCACTGTGCATTATTTTTTCTACTTTTTATTCCTCATTGCCGCAGAGCACAACTTTTATACGCCAACATTGGCTCACATAACTGATTATTACCATATCATAAAATAGAAAATCTACTATCTTTTGATGGTATTAGACGAAATACGCGTACTAACAAGTTATAATGTGTTATTGCGAATAGAATAGAGATCTCACCGAAACATGACACACAAAACAACGAACATACGTATTGCTGACATTAGACCTGTTGACCCACCTCAAAAAATTTGTGCTGAATATCCACTAAAAGAATCTGCAGCATTACTAGTAGAGAAAACACGGCATGAAATTCACAATATTTTAACGTCTAAAGATGATCGATTAATCGTTGTTGTTGGTCCATGTTCAATTCACGATCAAAAAGCAGCACTTGAATACGCTGAAAGGCTATTAGTAGAAAAGAAAAAACACCAAGAAGACCTACTAATTATTATGCGAGTCTATTTTGAAAAGCCACGCACCCGTACAGGCTGGAAAGGGTTAATTAACGACCCCGACCTAGACAATAGTTTTGATATTAATAAAGGTGTCCGGTTAGCACGAGATTTATTAGTAAAACTTAATGATATTGGAATACCGGCAGGCACAGAATTTTTAGATATAGTTACAGGGCAGTACTATTCAGACCTTATTAGTTGGGGTGCTATCGGGGCACGCACTACCGAAAGCCAAGTCCATAGAGAACTGGCTTCAGGCTTGTCATGTCCGGTGGGATTTAAAAACGGAACGGATGGCAACCTAAGCGTCGCTTGTGATGCCATATTTGCTTCCGCCGAACCGCATATATTCCTTTCACCCAATAGGGCAGGAAAAACCAGTATTTTTTACACCAAAGGCAATAGCGACACACATGTCATATTGCGCGGAGGAAAAACACCTAACTATGATAAAGCCCACATTACCGAAGCAGTCACGACACTACAAAACAACGGCTTAGCACCACGAATAATGATTGATTTGAGTCATGCGAATAGTCAAAAACAATTTAAAAAGCAAATAGAAGTGGGACTGAACATAGCCTCTCAAATCGCTACAGGTAACACGCATATTATGGGTGTCATGATTGAAAGTCATTTAGTGGAGGGGAATCAAAAACTACACAACCCTACTCAGCTTTGTTATGGCCAAAGCATAACTGATGCATGTTTAAGTTTTGACGATACTATTCCTTTGCTTGAAAAATTAGCCAGTGCTGTCCAGAAAAAACGCATTAAAAGCACGTAAGAGAAACATGAATATAATCTTTTTGACAACGCAATATATTAATCAATATTTCGTTGGTTAAAAACCAGTATAAATTGGCAGCAGCCTCTTTCGAGAGGCAGGTGCAATTAAACCTTTTAACTACAACCGCGCCAGTACCGTTCTATTTGCAGTATCAGCTACAACAGAAATTCTAATTCTAGGGTCGTAGGTGATTGCATGCAGCTGCGTGTCTTCAGCTAACTGAACATCAATACACCCATAACCCTTAACATCTTCTAGCCATTTAACTTCATCATTATTTACCAGCCACAATTCTGCTCTAGCTTCAGAGAAATCAACACTATCTTGAACAGCAATACATACTCTGCCGTCTGAGAACCCTACCCAAACTTCTATAAAGTCACCGGGCGAAATCTCGTCTGCAGTTACTACAGATGTAACGCCATACAAAAGTAATGCTACTACCCACGCGATAAATAATGTTTTCATATTTCACCTTTCACTTTGCTTGTTTGCAGTGTCATAGTTAAGTTACATATATAGTACGAGGTGCGTGTGAATAATTTGTAAAAACACAGGATAATTTGAATTTATCTCATATTAAGTGTGAGAAACGAATAATGCAGGGAGGTTGTAAATAGGGGTTTTTACTCAATTCTAGGCAAGAAGCTAGAGTGTTAAATCCCGTAAAATCAATAAACAAGTTCTAATTTTAGACTCTGTCTCACATAGATTATTGACCGAATGCAGTGACCTAACCCACATGCAACTGCAACTGTATCAATTTCCAAAAAATGAGTTTAATTTGTCTGTAACCATTTCACTAACTGATTCAACTGAAACTTCAGGTAAAGGTATTTCCATATTTAAGGAATGTTGATAGCTATAAA
>JAOTSL010000253.1 GCA_029864945.1 Gammaproteobacteria bacterium | reverse complement strand
AATTCCACCTGACAAGCCAAGCACTACACCGCTAAATCCATTTTTAGTCACATAATCCCGAACACCAAGCACCAGCGTATCAAACACGGCTTGATTAGTTGAAGGATGGGGATGTACTTTTATCACTTCAGGGATGACTGATTTTATATCAAACGAAACGTTTGTTTGTTGCTCGACAAATGCAGGTAAACGGCAAACGATATCGCCCGAGGCATTCATTACAAAAGACGCTCCGTCAAACACCAACTCATCCTGACCACCCACTTGGTTTACATAAACTACAGGGACATTGGTCTCTTCTACTCGTTTTCGCACTTCAGACTCGCGAATTTCCATTTTTTTCAGGTCAAATGGAGACGCATTAATATTTATTACGAGTTTTGCACCATGTCTAACAGCCGCTTTTATCGGCTCCTGCTCCCAGATATCCTCACATATTGTAAGGCCTGTAGGAACACCTTTGATATCCACGACACAACTAAGCGCGCCCGAGTGAAAATAACGCTTTTCATCAAAAACACTGTAGTTTGGAAGCGCCCATTTGTCATAAACCGCAAATATTTCGCCTTTTCGTATCAAGCAGGCTGAATTATAAATTTTATCTTCCACATAACGCGGATAACCAACAATGACATCAAGATTGATCACATAAGAACAAATTTCCACCAAGGCAGCATTAACCTGCTCATATAAACCCTGTCGAAACAGTAAATCTTCTGGCGGATACCCGGTAATTGATAACTCGGAAAAAACCAGCAAGTCTGCCTTATCAGCTTCCGCCTGAGCGATAGCATCTATCATTTTGCTAGTATTTGCCGCGATATTACCCACATGAAAATTTAACTGGGCCAAACTTATTTTTAACTTACCACTCACGCTCTGCTCTCAATTAATTCTTGATCAATAAAAACACGGCATGATAACCAAATAAACAAAACTTTGCAGCTGGAGTTCATAAAATCTAACAGCACATTTCAACATTTGGGGCTTTATATTCTAAAACAGCCAAGGAAAAAATACTTTGAGAGAGCCATTGATTGATATCAAAGAGCCAACAGCTAAGGCTGATACAATTGCAATAATAATCCCAGCCCTCATCTCGTATTTTTTTATTAGGAAAAGACTCGCTACAACATAAAGATATGATGCTTAATCATACTAAATACTTGATACTTTTACCGTGTTTTTAGCAAAACAGCTCACTAGAGAACGTAGCCATAAAACAATACTACATACGTGTCAATTTCACTTATAATGCCTGACAACATAGATGCTAAGCCATATATTACATATTATCTTAGTGCCTTTAACCAAACACCAATGGCAACATATGAAAACTAAAACCTCAATTGCACTTATCTCCGGCTGCCTGCTCATGCAAACAGCAAACGCAAGCTTTCAAGCACAAGACCCACGAGCATTAGGCATGGGTGGTGTGGGTGCTGCAGCAGCAAATAGCGCTCAGGCGCATTTTTATAATCCATCGTTATTGGTCAATGCGAGAGAAAGTGAGAGTTTTAATTTTGAGATACCGGCAACTGCAGGCCTAACTGACCCGGACAATTTATTAGATTCTATCGACGACTTCACAACAAAAAAATATATTGACTCATTTTCTATTGCGCTTACCAGCATAAATGAGAAGATTAAACAGCAAATAGAAACACCTGGCTCATTACAACCTAGTGACTTAATTATCGTTCGTGATAATTTAATTGTCGCCTCAGAGAACCTTCAAACCGGAATTAATAACCTATCAAATAAATCACTTATTGGAAATGCCAATTTAGGTTTAATGACCAGCTCGCCAAATGGAAAAATCGGATGGGCGGGATATTTGAATGTTTGGGTGGATGCTGGGGCAACTCTTTATGTTGACCCGAGAGATGACGCTGCAATAACAGACTATATTGGCGTAATTAAGGGGCTGAACTCACTCACCAGCTTAATTGATATTGGCGCAGGTGGTCTTCCTGACCCGGTAAAAAGCTTATATTCCAAACTAACACTTGATGCAGTTATAGTTAAGGAGTTTGGTATTTCACTCGCCATTCCATACCAACTAAACAATTACTCTTTTGATGTTGGCATAACGCCAAAATACATGTCAATACAAACATACTCCTACGAGAGAACACTTGAAGAATCCGAAAAAAACTCCGAAGTATTCGACTTTAATAACTCAATGGATTACAGCTCTTTTAACCTAGATTTAGGCCTATCCAAAAAACTTACTGAAAATTGGAAGTCAGGACTGGTTATTAAAAACCTGATCCCTCAGTCTTTTGACACACTCGGCGGAAGTAAAATAACGATTGATCCCGCTGCCCGCATTGGCACTAGTTATCAAAACAACTGGGCAACTGTGGCGGCTGATATTGATTTAACAAAAAATAAATCACCTATTGACGAAGCAGAGTCACGATATCTCGCGCTAGGCACTGAACTGGATGTGTGGCTAGTAAAACTCAGACTCGGTTATAAAACCAATCTTGCTGTAAGCAACAACAATATAATCTCTACTGGGCTAGGCTTATACCTGTTTGGTTTAAATATTGATGCTGCAGTTGCTGCAGGAAAAACTGATATTAACGCAGGTTTACAAGTCGGCCTGCAGTGGTAAAAGCTAAAAGCCCCGATAAAAATATCGGGCTTATTCTTCAAATCTGAAAAATCTTCTCTCTGCATTTCTAAAGCAGGCGGCCCACCGCCTTTGTATTTGAGTTGATCTTTATTAAAGGCTTCCGTTAATATTTGCCCACTAGGCTTTATTTACGGGAGTTGATTTTCTCGTGTTTTAGTCCACCACACATTTAGCGACTTATCCATAATGACTTGTAACAGGCCGGAAAAACGCTCACTCAGCTTTTTCTTTTTCCTATGTTCAACTTTATACAATTTTGAATCTTTGACTTTTTCTAGCAAATAATCATCACTGGTTTTTAACTCATCTACCAAGCTCAACTCTAGCGCACGTGTACCAAACCAATACTCACCTGTTGACACTTTTTTAATATCAACTACCGGGCGCTGATGCGAAACAAAATCTTTAAACAACACATGAATATCTTCAATGTCTTCTTTGAATTTTAATCTACCTTCATCGGTATTTTCACCAAACATGGTTAATGTTCTTTTATACTCACCCGCAGTAATTAATTCATAATCAATATCATGCTTTTTCAACAGGCGACTAAAGTTAGGCATCTGAGCCACTACACCGATTGAACCAATAATTGAAAATGGTGCTGCGATAATATGATCAGCAACACATGCCATCATATAACCACCACTGGCTGCGACCTGATCAACCGACGCCGTCAACTTAAGACCATGATCACGAATACGTTTTAATTGTGATGCAGCCAAACCATAGGTCGTTACCATTCCGCCTGGACTTTGCAACTTAATAAAGACCTCATCCTGCTTTCGTGCAACCATTAAAATTGCGGTAATTTCTTCTCGTAAATTTTCAACCGCAGATGCTTTAATATCGCCCTCAAATTCAAGAACAAATATTCTGCTTTCATCTTCTGGACTACCCGACTTTTTCTCTGCTTTCTTTTTTGCTTTTAATTCTTTTTCAGTCTTTTTCAGTTCGTCTTTACCCATGATGATTGATTTAATGGACAAACTGGTCTCATCGTACTGATCATTCAGCACAGTTACTTCGATATGTTCATCGCTTTCATCTTTTGAACGACTTGCGGCAGCAATAATACCCACTACGGCAACCAATATACCTAACACGATCGTCAGCGTTTTGGCGACAAACATCCCATATTCACTTAAAAATTCCACTTGGTACCCCTCTAAAACTCATGTTCAATAAAATTTCTGGCATTTTAGCACTTCAAAATACGATACTCTAACTTAAAAAAAGCTTCAGGATTTATCTGTAAGCGTATGTATAGAGCTTAGGTCTCCCGGTAGCTCTTTATGTTGGGGCAAATCATCCTCAATACTATGCCAATCGGCTTTATAATCCACAAAAACATGACATGTTGGTTTCAAACTTCTAGCCCCCTCAATACCACCTAAGGGCAAACCAATTAAATCCTCGTTATCCTTATAAAGACTAATAAGATTTGATCCACATTCTTTACAGAATGTTTTTATCGCATTCGGCTGCCCTTCGTATCTTCCGACATTATCTTCACCACTTACCCACACAAATTTACTTTTACTTCCAACCGTTCGCGTACGATAAGCCGCGCCATGCCACTTACGACACTCAGAACAATGGCAATTGATTACCTGGCCAGTTTCGCCCGTGTATTTATATTTCACAACGCCGCACAAACATTCCCCATA